>NZ_MRUJ01000405.1:0-1244 GCF_002099325.1 Frankia sp. KB5
GTCCCGCGGCCGATATGTGCTCTACCTCGACGACGATGTGCTCTGCGAGCCGGCCCTCGTGGACCGGCTGCTCGCCGCCATCCGCATCCTGCGCTGCGGCTTCGTCGGCACCCCACCGCAGGGGCTGAGCCACGTCACGGACGTGCGGCCGCACGAGCAGAAACCCTTCGAGACCGTTACCGACGCCGCGGACGTCCGGCCGGAGCGGGTGCGCAAGGGCACTCCCGGCTGGGAACGCTGGCGGTTGCACAACGCGGCGAACCTCACCCACATCACCGCCGACCTCGCCCGTCGCGGCCGGCTGCCGGCGGGCGGCTGCCACGACCGCACTGAGGCTCCGCCGGTGCAAAAGTCACGGCTAGTGACCTGCGCCGGGTCGACCGGTGCCGCCGTGGGACGCCGTGGGCCGTGGCCCGCAGGCCGCGGGAGACCACGTTGTGCTGGGTGTTTCCGCTTCCGGCGGGCGGCCGCCCCGGCTAGCGTCCAGCGAGTGTGCAGTCGGACCGGCAGACGGGGCATGATCATGGAAGACGGGGCGTGACCATGGACGATGACCCGTTTCTCGACTGCCCACGGACGGATCATGGTCATGGGAGGCGGGCGACATCCCGAAGCGCAGGTGCGGCATGGGCGACGAGTCCGATCGACGGCGGTTCCTCCGGCTGGCGGCGGGGGCATCCCTGCCACCCGGGCTGTTCATGGTCCGGAGCGGGCGAGTGATCCCGAGAGTGATCGCGTCCGAGGACGTCCTGAACCACATCGACGTCCGCATCGAGCAGATCACCGGGGCGTACGAGCGGACTCCGATCGGCGCGACGAGCGTGTACCTACGCCGGCATCTGCCGGCCGTCCGCTCCCTGCTCGCCGAGGGCGGGCACCCGACCGCCGTCGACGCCCGCCTGCACCGCGCCGCCGGCCGCCTGGCCGCCCTGTGGGCCACCACCCGCCACGACCTCGGTGACATCCCCGGGGCGACGGCCGCGTTCGCCGAGGCGTTCGGCCACGCCGAGGAGGCGCGGGACCGGACACTTCAGTGCTGGGTTCGGCTGTGGCAGAGCTCCCTGGCCCGCAAGTCCGGCCGCCTGACCTCCGCCCTCGCGCTGGCCCGCGCCGCCACGTCCCACGTCGGTGCGGGCTCGCCGGCCGCCAGCCGCGCCGCGGCGATAGAGGCCCGTACCCTGGGCGCGCTCGGTGAACGGGCGGGCGTGCACGAAGCGATCAATCGTGCCTGGCGCATCCAGGGG
>NZ_MRUJ01000406.1:0-1204 GCF_002099325.1 Frankia sp. KB5
CCGGGGTGGGCGTGAGGCCCCAGCCAGTTTGGTAACTGTGCGTAATGTTGGCTCGACGTGGCCTGCTGTGACCTGATGTGGCATGCCTCGTGTCGTGACATGAATCGCCCGCAACCCCTGGCGATCTTGGTTGTTCCTGACGCAACCGAGAGGCCACGGAGCTACGGGCTTGGACGATCATACGAATGACGCGACGCGGTTGCTCGACATCGACGGTCTGACGGTGTCGCGCGTCGAGATGCTCGCGGACAGGACACGGCAGGTGTGGCTTGCGACCGCGGACGAGACAGCGCGGGCGTGCCCGGGTTGCGGGGTGTTCGCGCGCAGGGTCAAGGGCGTCGTGACCACTCGGCCGCGTGACCTGCGCTACGGCCCGTCCCCCCTGCGACTGGTGTGGGTCAAACGCCGCTGGTACTGCCAGGAGCCGCTGTGCGCGAAGCGGTCGTTCACCGAGTCGCTGCCGGCGGTGCCGGCGCGGGCACGGTTGACGACCCGGCTACGCGAGCAGGCCGGCCGGCTCGTGGTCGACGGGATCTGCGCGACGGTGGTAGCCAGCGCGCGGCACCTTGCGCTGTCCTGGCCGACGGTCATGGACGCGGCGCGCGGCGTGGCCGCGCCGTTGACCGACACCGCCTCACCGCCGGTGGACGTGCTCGGGATCGACGAGACCCGCCGAGGCCGGCCGCGCTGGCGGCCCGCGGACCGCGTTCCCACACCGGCGTCCCCCGAACCTGCTGGCGGCGGGCCCRCCGTCCCTGCGCCCGCCGAGACCGTCGAGCCCGACCCGGCGGGTGGCGAGCCGGCGAAGACCCGGGTGCTCGCCGACCGGTGGCATGTCGGATTCACCGACCTGGCCGGCGGGCAGGGCATGCTCGGCCAGGTCGAGGGCCGCACCACCGACGACGTCGCGTACTGGCTGGCCAGCCAGACACCGTCCTGGCGCGACCGGATCACCCACGTGGCGATCGACATGTGCACGGTGTTCGTCGCCGCGGTCCGCCGCTACCTGCCGGGCGCCACCCTGGTCGTCGACCACTTTTATGACGACGTGCGCGTGATGCCGATGCCAGCGCCGTCTGCCCTGGTGGCCTTGGTAGGGGCTTCTTGGATGTCGGCATAATCGTGGGTCCGGGTTGACTAGAGTTTCGCAGTTTTCTTGATCGTCTCGCGGTGGTTAGCGAGGCGAGTTGATTTAACCTATTGA
>NZ_MRUJ01000407.1:0-1231 GCF_002099325.1 Frankia sp. KB5
GCCGCGGGGCTGAGTCTGTGCCGCGGGGCTGAGTCTGTGCCGCGGGGTGTTTGTCCGTTCAGGGGCCGATCGGCCGTGACCGGGGTCGGTCGATGGTCGGACGGGGTCGGTCGATGGTCGGATGACCACGATCGGCGGGGTGCGGTGACCGTCCCGACGTGATCCGGTCCCGAGTCACCGCTCGGTCCCGGCGTTTCGCGTACGGTCCGGTGGGCCGTCCATCCCCGTCAAGCGGCCTCAGCCCGTCGTAGCGCGCCTTTTCCGGTATCGCCGGTGTATTTTTTCGCGGCGGCCGTCGTGCTCCCTCTCCGAGGCTCGTCCGTTCGTGGGCCGGCCGGCGACCCGGACGGACGCTGACCGCCGGTTGCCCCCGGACCCGTCGCTGGTTGGCCGTCGTTCATCGTTCGTCGAGCAGCTCCCACAACCATCCCGACCGTCGCACACCCGCGCCGAGCGACCTCAGCCGGCCGGCAAGTTGCCGATCCGAGGTGATGACGACCACGGGCGCGACCGCGTCGCGCGCCGCCGCCACGATGGCGTCGTCGCCGTGCCCGGGGGCGTGCACGACGACGATGGTCGGTGCCGCGCGGTCCGCCCTCGCTGGAACGTGGCGGCCCTTCTCTGGCGCGACGTCCGCGGGCCGGACCTTTTCGGGTGTGATCTTTCCGGGCCGTACGGTTCCCTCGGGAACTCCGGCCCGTGCCGCACCCTCGAGAACGACCACGATCCGCTCAGGCCATTCCGGCCTCGATGATGGCCGCGGGTGCGTGCCGGGACGGGTGATCCGCGCCGAAATAGCGTCGACCAGCCGTCCGGCCGCGCCTGGGCGGTCCCGCCACCACCCGTCGGGCCGGGAGCCAATCACGTTGGCACCGTCTACCACCCACGTGCGCGGGTACTCGTCCGTGGGTCGGCTCATACCGGCGGCGCCGGAATCAGGGGTACTCATCCGGCGCGGCGATCCCCTTTGGCATTCGTACCGGTCGGTTCCGCTCGCGGCACCACCACCCCAAAGGCGCCGGCGGCTGTTGCCCGCCGTTTGCCGGGCAATCGTCCACGGGAGTCGGTAGACGAACACGATCGGTGTCCCAAGGTCGGAGGACATGGACGCCGCTCGGTCCACGCCTGCCCAACTGTCCGCTTGCGGTCGGCCTTTCGACTGGGAAGGTGTGATTCGCAGAACATGATCATCCCTCTATCATGTGGAGCTTGCTCCCTGTCTTTGGGTTCC
>NZ_MRUJ01000408.1:0-1203 GCF_002099325.1 Frankia sp. KB5
GACGGGGTATCCGTGGTCATCGCCTGCGCGGTGATCGCCACATCGGCGCGCAGGCCGTGGGCGCGCGCGAAGTCCTCGGAAACGACCACCGCGGCGGCCGCGCCACAGGTGGGCGGGCAGCACTGCAGCCGGGTCAGCCAACCGAGGATCCGCGGCGAGGCAAGAACCTCCTCCACGGTCACCGGATCAGTGAACACCGCATACGGGTTGTTGGCCGCGTGCCGGCGCGACTTCACCGAGATCCGCGCGAATACCGCCGGGTCCATCCCGTACTTCTCACAGTAGGCCGCACCCGCACCGGCGAAGTACCGCGGTGCGAACGGCACCCCCTCGACCTCGCCCTGCACCTTGGTGACCACCTCGTCGAACCGCTCGAAGGCGTTGGGCCGGTCGTCCCACTGCATYGTCAGCGCGCCGCGCCGCATCTGCTCGAACCCGAACGCCAGCACGCAGTCCGCCGCCCCGGAAGCCACCGCCTGCCGCGCCAGGAACAGCGCCGACGACCCACTAGAGCAGTTGTTGTTCACGTTCACCACCGGCGCCCCGGTCATCCCCACCCGGTACAGCGCCTTCTGCCCGCTCGTCGAGTCGCCGTACACATAGCCGGCGTACGTCTGCTGGACCGCCGCCAGGTCGATCCCGGCATCGGCCAACGCCGCCCTGACCGCCCCCTCGGCCAGCACGTCGTAGCTGTCGCTCCTGCTCGGCGTCGCGAACGGMACCATGCCGACGCCCGCCACCATCACCCGACCGCTCATCACCACTCCCTAGGCTAGCTGCTGTTCACTTAATACCGTGAGCACCACAGTAGCGCACGTCAGGGGGAGAGGTGTGGCGTAAGCATGCTTGCGAGGATTCACAAGGCGGAGCGATGCGGATGCGTCACGGCCTGCGGTCGAGCRAAGTTCCACGCCGGTCAGTGGTTGAGCGCCCACAGGCCGACCAGGTTCGCGAAGGTGAAGACCACCGCGATGACGACGGCGAGGATGAGCCGCCTGYGGCGCTCGCGGCGGCGCCAGGTGGCCCGCGCCCGCCGGTAGGCGTCGGGCGACACGGGCACGCCGCCGGCGAGAGCGTCCAGGGCGTCGTGCAGCCGTCGTTCGGTGTCGCTGAGCGGCCCGGTGTGATATATCATGTCTGGGACTCCATCGCGCGGGACAGCGCCGTCATTCCTCGCGCCACATGGGATTTCACTGCGCCGCA
>NZ_MRUJ01000409.1:0-1150 GCF_002099325.1 Frankia sp. KB5
CCAACCACTCACAGCAACATCAACAATGAAGCTGAATGTTTACGGAAGCCACGAGACGACGGAGCCGCCGGAGGTCCGCTTCCACAGGCTGTCGAGCTGCACCGCCTGACACCAGAGGTTTCGGTGAGTGACCATCACCCCCTTGGGGTCGCCAGTGGATCCGGACGTGTATTGGAGGAGCGCAACCGGTGGGTCCTCGGGAGGACCGTAAAGATCAGACGGATCGGACTCGGATCGGTTATCCCTCTTCCCAGGCCCGCGACGCCCGGCATACGGTTGGCCGCCGGCGCCAGGGCCGGCGATGTGATCGGATTCAATCCAGGTCAGCGCTCCAGCGGCGCCGGAGCCCAAGATGTCGCCMACCCTCCGACGGGTCGCCCGGTCTGTCAGGACAACCGTCGTACGCGCGTCCGTAGCAATGCGCTGGGTGCGTTGCAGTGAGGCACGTCGTTCCGGCACCGGCACTGGCACCGCGACAATCCCTGCCCGCAGACAGGCCAGGAACGCCACGACGAACGTCAGCCCAGGATCATAGGCAAGCAGTGCGTTACTGCCCGGCAGATGGTGGCCCCGTAGCGCCTCAGAGAGTTCGGTGACCGCTCGGTCCAGCTCCCCATAGGTAAGTCGGGATCCGATCTGCTCGCCGTCGACCAGAAACGAGAAGGCCAGACCATCTGGCTGCCTGGCTGCCCTCTCGGCGAGACATCGCGTTAAGGTCCGACCATCGCCATTACCATCGCGGTCCGCGCAGGATGAAACATGCATATCAATTCCTCTCGGATCTGCCGCCGCCATGAACCGGTCGGCTCCTCCAGGGCGCCACAGATGGTCGGTCTGCATATTCTGCCAAGCGTCCCCACGTCGACCCATGTTCGGAAGCTGAGGGGCGGACCGGAGAGCCGAATCATGCCTGGAGGCGAATGTAGTCCGGCATCCTAGCTGCCGCCGGCCGAAACTTTTCTGTAATTGTTCTCTGACTCGGGCGGCGCGCMGGCCACCATACGGTACAAGCCTCACGGTGCGCCGTGGTCCGGGCCGCGATGGGGCCGAACCCACGGTGGCCTACGAGGGGCAGGCCTCTTTTGTGTAGCGGCCCCGCTACTGCCCATAACAACACCGCACCTGACCGTGTCACCGGGCAAGGCGTCAT
>NZ_MRUJ01000410.1:0-1193 GCF_002099325.1 Frankia sp. KB5
GACGCGGCGAGTCCCAGCTGCGCGAGGTGGCCGAGGGTCGGCGGACAGTCGATCAGGGTGGCGTCGTAGTCGTCGTCGACGTCCTGCAACGCGCGTCGGAGTCGGCCGACGGCACCGACGGTGCCGGCCTCGCTGACTCTGTTGTCCAGATCGAACCTCGCGGGGATGACGTCGACCAGGCCGTCGTACGGGGCGGGCCAGCCGGTCGGCGCGATGGCGTCCGCGGCTACGCCGACCGCGCCGGACTGTACGACCTCGCTGGTCGTCGGCGCCGGATCATCCCGGTCGAACGGACGGGCCAGGCGCCGGCTCGCGTTTGCCTGCGGGTCGAGGTCGACGACCAGGACCCGCTTCCCCAGCTCGGCGAGCGCTGCGGCCAGGTTCACGGTCGCCGTCGTCTTGCCCGCTCCCCCCTTGTGGTTCGCGATCGTGATCCGCGCCATCGACGTCCTCACTCCCGAAGTGCCGCACTCACGGACTACGGGAGTACGGGAGTCCGGCACCACCGGAGTCCGGACATCACCCGCACCGTAACGGCGGCGGCGCCGCGACTCCACGGCCGAACACCTATCGCCCCGGCACTCCCGTACTCCGGAACTCCGGTAGTACGTGAGTACGGGGCCACCGGAGTTCGGCCTCATGACGCCCGTGCTCGGGCCGCGGCGATCGTCCGAGCAGCCTCGGCGCGGGCTGCTGCGCTGCGTTCGCGGGCGACGGCGGCCTCAGCCCGGCTCGGCCTCGCCGGCGGACGGGCCAGATCCGAAACCGCGGGACGGCGCCACGCCGCGGGGGAGGGCGTCATGGAGCGCCACCGGCACAGAGCCCGCCGGTAGGAGCACGCTGGAGACGTGGCACGAACATCGAAGGCGGACCTGACGCTGCCGACGCCGGTGGTCGAGCTCGCGCACGAGCAGTCGGGCACCGTGCGGCTGGTGGTGAAACGGGACGATCTGATCCACCCGGACGTGCCCGGGAACAAGTGGCGGAAGCTCGCCAGGAACCTGCCTGCTGCGGCTGCGCAGAACCACGACACGCTGCTGACGTTCGGGGGGGCCTTCTCGAACCACATCGCCGCGACGGCCGCAGCCGGCGAGCTCTTCGGCTTCTCGAGCATCGGGGTGATCCGGGGGGAGCAGCATCAGCCGCTGAATCCGGTGCTCGCTGGTGCGGTCGAGCGGGGGATGCGTCTGACC
>NZ_MRUJ01000411.1:0-1192 GCF_002099325.1 Frankia sp. KB5
TTGAGGGCGAAGTAGGTGCCGTAGTAGTCGAATCCGTCGCGGCCGGCGTCGAACTCGACGAGGACGTCGACGTCGCTGCTGTCGAGGTCAAACGCATCGCTGGTCGCGGAGCCGAAGAGGTCGAGGCGGCGGATGCCGAGCCGACGGCAGAGTCCCTGGATCTCCGCCCGCCTAGCCTCGATCAACGGATGCATGCCCACCTCCTCCGGGGACATTGTGCCCGACCCTACGCCGCACCGAGTGGACCCACGGCCTCGACCGGAAGCGGGGTCTGCCCGATTCGTACGGTATCGCGCCAGGCGACGAGAGCGATGGTTGAGGTCTGTGGGTCAGCCGGGAGCGTGTACCCTTCCGGTGATCGCGGTTCAGGTCCTCAAACAGGCCGACGTTGCCGCGTCAGTCGGGAAGGGTATGCCCGTGCTGACGGTAGTCGCAGCCGGTTGCGGAAGACGGTGACTCGGCGGCACCCTCGCCGATCGAAGATCGTGTGCGAGAGCGCGCGACGGATGCTGGCCGACGCGCTGGAGGCCGAGGCCGACGCGTACCTGGCGGAGTTGGCCGGCGAGCGCGATGCATCGGAGGGAGCATCAGATGGGGCAGCCGTACCGGCCTATCGAGCCATACGCGCACGGCTTCCTCGATGTAGGCGAGGACAACCAGATCTATTGGGAAACCAGCGGCAACCCAGACGGCAAGCCGGCGTTGTGGGTGCACGGAGGTCCCGGCAGCGGCGGGCGCCGCGGCAGCCGCAGGATGTTTGATCCGGACGTCTACCGGATCATCCTGTTCGACCAGCGTGGCTGCGGCCAGAGCCGACCGCACGCCAGCGACGCGACCGTCAGCCTGGAACACAACACCACCCGGCACCTGATCGCCGACATGGAGAGGCTCCGCGAACATCTCGGCATCGACCGGTGGCTCTTTTACGGCAGCTCATGGGGCTCGACGCTGATACTCGCCTACGCCGAGCGCTACCCTGAACGGGTCTCCGAGATCATCATCGTCGGAGTCACCATGACCCGGCCCGAAGAAATCGACTGGCTCTACCGCGGCGTCGGGCGCCTGCTGCCAGCCGCCTGGGAAGCGTTCCGCGACGCCCGGAACTTGTCAAGATTTTTAGGACAAGATTCTTTGTGAACTAGCCTGTGTTCCGTCCCTGTCGTGATCTCGGTCGAGGGATGACTTCTGATCG
>NZ_MRUJ01000412.1:0-1188 GCF_002099325.1 Frankia sp. KB5
ATCAGACAGGCCCGCCGAGCCACCATCAGAGACCCTGGGCTCGTCCTCCAGATCATCGCCCTGACCAGCCAAAACAGACTTTGACGGAGCCCTGGTATCCGGGCGTCTTTCTCACGTCCGGCTCTCCCTTCCCCGGACGTGGGAGGGCCTCGGAGGCCTCGGGGCGGGAGGATAAGGATCCCCCCGGGGCGGTCCAGCGGAGTCGGGCAGGTGCCGTCGTTCAGCGTCCCGCGCGGCGGCTGTTCTTCCTGCCGAGGTGTCAACTGCCGCGTATCGTCGCGCAAACGAAAGTACACCGTGTCCTATATCACAGATTCGGGGGCCCGCGGAGTCCGTAGTAGGACGACCTGACGCGGTCTGTGCCGGTGGCACACTGGCCGGGTGACCGACGGGGGCAACACGGACGACGCGACCGGTTCCGATCCGGACTGGGACTTCTTCGTCTCGTACACGGCAGTTGATCGCGAATGGGCGGAGTGGATCTCCTGGCAGCTCGAAGCAGACGGCTACCGCGTCCTCGTCCAAGCCTGGGACTTCGTCCCCGGATCGAACTGGCAGATCCGCATGCAACAAGGCGTCCAACACGCCCGACACACCCTCGCCGTACTCTCCGGCGCCTACCTGACCTCGATCTACGGCCATGCCGAATGGCAAGCCGCCCACGCCGCCGACCCTCACGGCTTCAAACGCAAACTCCTCCCGGTACGGGTCGAAGACTGCCCACGGCCAGGACTCCTCGGCGCCGTCGTCTCCATCGACCTGTTCCACCACGACGCCGACAAAGCCGGCCGACACCTCCTCGACCACGTCCGCCACACCCTCACCGGACGCGCTAAACCCACCACACCCCCCAACTTCCCCACACACCGACCGAACCCACCAACCCACGAACCGGCCTTCCCCGCAAACGAACCCGCACCCACCGACACATCCCCTGACCCGCATGACCAGCAGAGCACCGAAGATCTACTCGCCCACCAACGCCGCACCCTCGGCCCCGATCACACCCACACCCTCGCGACCGCCAACTTGCTCAGGTCGCCCCTGGGCAACCTTGGCGAGCACGCCGCGGCACGCACCCTGTTCGAGGACACCCTCACCCGCCAACGCGCCACCCTCGGCCCCGACCACACCAATACCCTCACGACCGCCATGGCGCTCGGCTGGACCCTGGATCGGCTTGGAAAG
>NZ_MRUJ01000413.1:0-1179 GCF_002099325.1 Frankia sp. KB5
GCTCGACCGCGACCTCGATGCCCTTCTTCAGCCCGAGGGGGTTGGYGCCGGCGGCCACGTTGCGCAGACCCTCGCGCACCAGGGCCTGGGCCAGGATGGTGGCGGTGGTGGTGCYGTCACCCGCGACGTCGTTGGTCTTCTTCGCGACTTCCTTGACGAGTTCCGCGCCGATCTTCTCGTACGGGTCCTCGAGCTCGATCTCCTTGGCGATGCTCACACCATCGTTGGTGATCGTGGGGACGCCCCACTTCTTCTCCAGCACGACGTTGCGGCCCTTCGGCCCGAGCGTGACCTTGACCGCATCGGCCAGCTGGTTCATGCCGCGCTCCAGGCCGCGCCGAGCCTCCTCGTCGAAGGCAATGATCTTCGGCATGGTTTCTGGGTCCTCCCAGTGGGATGGCAGGTTCGATGGCCTGGCCCTAACGACGCCCGCGACGGACGGCTCCCGCCTGCTCCGGACCCGGGTGATGCACCTCGGACACAGCGCGGATCGGGYAGCCTCGCCGTTTCAGCCTTGGCACTCCCTAGGCGAGAGTGCCAGGTCTTGTTTAGCACTCGGCCTGGGTGAGTGCAAGCTGGCCCATGGTTCCGCGAGCCCGACGCCGATCCCCCGCGGCACCCCGCCGTCGTCCGCGGCCCTTCCGTTGGTCCGGCGTGGTCCACGAAGTTCGTCGAATGCGCTGTGCCGTGCCGGRCCCGAGTCAGTCGTCGCCGAGGCCGGCGGCCTCGAAGGCGCRCAGCGACGGCTTGATCGTCGCGGTCGGTCCGCCCGTCTCGACGAGGGGGTCGAGCGTCTTCAGCCCATCGCCGGTGTTGTAAAGGACGGTTTCGGCGGCCGGGTCGAGCAGCCCCTCGCGCAGCAGCCTGCGCAGGGTGGCCACGGTGACGCCACCGGCCGTCTCGCCGAAGACGCCCTCGGCGCGGGCGAGCAGCCGGATCCCGTCGATGATCTCCTCGTCGGTCACGTCCGTGATAGCCCCGCCGGTCCGCCGAGCCACGTCGAGGGCGTAGGGGCCGTCGGCCGGGTTGCCGATCGACAGCGACTTGGCGATTGTGGCGGGCCGGACCGGGGCGACCGTCTCGACGCCGCGGGCGAACGCGGCGGCCACCGGGTTGCAGCCGGCCGCCTGCGCACCGAACACCCTGTACGGCGTCGGCTCGACCAGGCCGAGCCGGCCG
>NZ_MRUJ01000414.1:0-1164 GCF_002099325.1 Frankia sp. KB5
ATCCCCGTCGGCCAGAGCATACCTCGGAGCGCTGGGCTCACCTGGCGGCCCGGACCGTGGGTCCGGTGGCACGGGGGCCCCGGGGCCGTCGCCGGACACGATGCCGGGTTCGGTGCCGGGTTCGGTGCCCTCGCAGACCTGCCGGGCGGCCGCGTCGATGAGGCTGTTGACCGCGAGGGTCCAGGCCCGTAGTCCTTCGTGACCGGTCAGCTCGGTGAACACCGCCGCCTCGAGGCAGCAGGTGCTGGCTCCCGCGAGCTCGTCCACGTCCAACAGGGAGATGGCGAGCAGCCCGGCCAGGTGACCCGCGAGCATGAACAGCCGGAACTGCTGGTGCGGCAGCATGGGCGTGTGTAGCAGGTTGTCGACGACGTTCTGCTGCTCCAGCACCTGGGCGGTGACGTCCTGTGGATCGAGCCGATCGGCCTTGGCGATCAGATCGGCCACCAACCGATCGAGGTAGTCCAGTTCGGTGTCCGACCGGCGGTGGTCGAGCAGATCCGAAACCCGGCGGCGGGACTCCCGCTCCGGATCGGGCCTGCGACGCAGGCGTTCCGCCCGGGCGGCGACGGCTGCCTCACGCAGGTCGATGAGGGCGCCCCCGGCCTCCAGCGCCGCGTCGACTGCGGCGATCACCGGCCGGGAGGGGATGCCTCGGCTGGGCTGTTCGAGCTGACCGATGTACTGGCGGCTGTAGCCGGTGCGTCGGGCGAGCTCCTCCCGAGAGAGGACACGTTCACAGCGCCGCCGTCGGACCTCAGCGGGTAGCAGGTCTTCGGCGGTCGCCGCATCGTGCCGGCCTCGGCTCCGTTGCCGCATCTGTGACGTYCTTCCGCGTGGCAAGGTCCCGCCTCCCGAGGAGGGAAGCTCAGCAGTCGTGTGCTGTCTCTGCCCGCCCGCCTGACGGTCGCCCGCCCGATGGCCAGCAGAGAGTCACCGATAGTGATCAGATTACTCCAGACTGCACCCTAGTAGACTAGAGGTCAAAAGTCCCATACACATCCAGTTCCAATGATTACTCTCAGCTGTCGGGTGGCAGGCGAAGTTGATCGGCGTCGCGCTTCGTGGTCGGCCGATTGATCGTAGCGTGGAAGTCGTCCGTCGTACCGCGCCTCCGTCGAGACATTATGCCGACCTTCTTGGGTTATTGTTGGGAAACGCGAG
>NZ_MRUJ01000042.1:0-29059 GCF_002099325.1 Frankia sp. KB5
CGGAGGCGACGAGACCGCGGACACTGACCGCCGACCCGTCCTTCCAGCCGACCAGGTATCCGGTCGGATCATTGACCGCCACCGTCGATGCGGCGTCGAACGGGGCAGGCCGCTCCCGCCACAGCAGGTGCGCGCCGTCATGCGCGGCCACCGCCGCAACGAGACCCGCACCGCCGCCACCACCATCGGGCACCTCGTAGCCGAGCAGGCCCGGCACATCGCGGAACCGCGTCGCCAACCGTTCGAGCCCCGCGGCGAGGCCGGCGACGGAGGGCACGTAGCCCGCCGAGGAGGGCACGATCCGCAGCGTGACCCGCAACCCGCGGTCGGTGAACATGCGGGTGAGGGCGGCGGCCTGGTCGAGTCCGGGGTCGGCGGGCGTGGTCGCCGCGCCGGCACCGTCGAGGACCGGCCCACCGGAGGTCGCCGGGAAGCGGCCGCCGCTGGCCATCGGGACCGCCAGGCGCACCCCGGTAAATCCGAAGCCGACCCAGGTGTCGATGTCCCCGGCGGTGGGCGTCACCCCGGCCGGCACCGTGATTCCATGCAGGACGACCACCCGGCGATCACTGTCCGTAAGATACGTTCCCGAGCGACCGATCGTATCGGCCGGGGCAGCGCCCACGGACGGTCCAACGGGTCCAGCAGGTGCGGCGGGTCCAGCGGGGGAACCGGCCGCCGAGGCCCCGGGCACCGGGCCCGTTCCCGCGAGGCAGCCGACGATCAGGCCGAGCGCGACCAGAAGTGGACGCCGTCCCGGGAATCGCCGGGGATGTTCGAAGCCGCCGCGACGCCGACCGATCGCCGTCCAGCCAGGAACGCTGTCACCACACACCGGACCATCCTGCCGTGCCCACCGCAAACGGGTCAGACCGCCCGGTCGATCCGGTCTTTGGTGGCACGTGGGTTCGCCGGCGCCGTGACCGGCAGCCCGAGCTGATCCGGAGACCGAGCCGGCGTCGCCGCCCCAGGGGAACCCGGCGCTGTGCCGGTGGACGCCGGGGAGACCGATGCCGTGCCAGTAGACGCCGCGGCCGCCCCGGCAGCCGCCTGTGCCCGGGCGGCCGCGAGCTCCTCCTTGGCCCGCTTCGCGTACAGGTCCACGTACTCCTGGCCGGACAGGGCCATCAGCTCGTACATGATCTCGTCGGTGACCGAGCGCAGGACGAAACGATCATCTGCCATGGCCGCGTAGCGGCTGAAGTCGAGCGGGCGGCCGATGCGGATGCCGACCCGACGGATCTTCGGCACCAGCTGGCCCGGCGGCTGAACCTCGAAAGTCCCGATCATCGCCACGGGGATGACCGGGACCCCGGCCTCCAGCGCCAAGCGCGCGACACCGACCTTGCCGCGGTAGAGCCGGCCGTCCGGGGATCGGGTGCCCTCCGGATAGATCCCGAGCAGGCGGCCCTGGCGGAGCACCCGGACCCCCGAGCGCAACGCGCCCTCGCTCGCCTTGCCGCCGCTGCGATCGATCGGGATCTGGCCGACGCCGCTGAAGAACACCCGCTTGAACCACCCCTTGACGCCCGCCTCGGTGAAGTAGTCGCTCTTCGCCAGGTAGGTGACACGGCGGGGGACGACCAGCGACAGGAAGAGGTGGTCCAGGAAGGAGAGATGGTTGCCGGCGAGGATCGCGGGCCCCTCCAGGGGGATGTTCTCCGCCCCCTCGACCCAGGGACGCCAGAACAGTCGCAGGACAGGTGTCAGGAATACCTTGACCACCCAGTAGAACAAGACAGCTCCCACCTGGTCACCGCCGCACGACGACGGCCCGCCGGGGGCGCCCGTGGCCAGTCGCCCGTCTTCATCCGCCGACGCCGATCACACCTGGCCCGAACCTCCCACGAACCGACCGGCCGGTCGGGCACCGGGGCGCACGCCGCCGGTCCACGACCCGCGGCCTCGTCGGGGTCCGCCACGGAGACCCCGACGATCCTTGCGACCCCACCGCGCCGGGTCGCCCAGGGCCGGGTCGCCAGGATGATGGGCTTGTTCGAGCCTAAGGAGAGGTCATCACGACGTCCACCGAACGGGGTCTACCCCGCTCGGCGTGTCATTCTCCGGTGCCGGCCAGGAAACCTGACGGCGGGCCCCCAACCCCCCGCGGACCGCGCCTCGATCCCGATGTCCCGCGCGCGTGGCCACCCATCACCGATATCATCAGGCGGAGACTTTCCGTCCGGCGGCTTCTGCGCAGCGATGTTGCGCAGCGATGTTGCGCAGCGAGTGAGACACGCACGACCGTGGCCTCAGCCCGCGGACCGTGCGAGCATGCGTTTACCGGCGTTTTCCCTCCGCGCGTCGCCGGACCCGCATCGCGGCATACGGGCGGGCGCGCGAGGCACGAAGGGCGGATCACGATGGCGRGTGTCACCGGTGCGGCCGTCCTCCCGGGCGCGGAACCGTTCGAGTTCGAGGGTGGGTCGGTCGGCGTGCTGCTGGTCCACGGGTTCACCGGCTCCCCGGGCAGCATGCGGCCCTGGGGCGAGTACCTCTCCGCAGTCGGACTGACAGTCTCGTGCCCGCTGCTGCCCGGCCATGGCACCCGCTGGCAGGACATGGTGCCCACTACCTGGCCGGACTGGTACGCTACGGCGGAGACCGCGTTTCTGCGGCTGCGGACCACCTGCGAGCAGGTCTTCGTCATGGGGCTGTCGATGGGCGGGACCCTGGCCCTGCGGCTGGCCGAGCAGCACGGCGGGGACCTCGCCGRCCTCGTCACGGTGAATCCCAGCCTCACCACCGACCGGTGGYACGCGGCGTTCGCCCCGCTGCTGAGCCGGGTGATCCCCGCCGTGCCTGGCGTGGCTGGCGACGTGAAGGCCGAGGGCGTGCCCGAGGTCGGTTACGACCGGGTACCCCTGCGCCCGTTCGCGTCGCTGCGCCAACTGTGGGCGGTGACCCGGCCGGAGCTCGGTCGGATCGTCTGTCCGGTCCTCACCTACCGCAGCGTCGTCGACCATGTGGTGGAAGCCAGCTCCGGCGCGATTCTGCTGGCCGGGCTGCGCGCCCCGGCCGAAGAACGACTGTTGGAGAACAGTTACCACGTCGCGACGCTCGACAACGACCGAGAAACGATCTTCGACGGAAGTCTGGAATTCGTCCGGCGGCACGCGCCACGCGCGCTCGTGCCCGACGCGCCCTGCGGCGATGACTGAGCGGTCACCGGGTTCAGGACCCGGCGAGCACCGGCCCTCGCCGGCGGACGGCGCCGCGCCCGAGGGGGCTCCCCTCGGCGGGCCGGGCGGCGCCCCCGCCGGTGGCGGTGGCACCTCCGCGAACCGCGAGGAGCCGACCGGCGGCGGATCCACGCCCGGTGCCGCGCCCACGGCCGGCCGGGGTGGCGGCGGTCTCGACGGCGACAGCGACGGATCCGCGACAACCGCGGGGGGCGACGCACCGCGGCCCTCCCCGCGCTCCCAGAAAGCCGACGACGCCGCGTTCTTCGAACTCATCGCGCGCTTCGACGAGGAGCCCGAATCCCACCGGTGGCCGGCTGCGGAGGATCTGGACGACACCCGCCGCCCCACTGTGATCATCCTACGTCCGCCGTTCGAGCCGGCTGCTCCGCCCGTGTCGGAGGACCGGACCGAACCCGGGCTCGACCAGTTGCCGTTCCCGTCCGCGGGCGGCGAGGGCGGCCGACGGGGACGCGGCGGCACCGAGGACCTCGTCGTCGACCTCGGCGATCTGTCGGGTTCCGGCCAGCTCCCGGAGGGTCTGGACGACCCGGATCTGGATCCGGATCCGGACCCGGACGGCGAGCACTACGAGCCGCCACCCCCGCCACCGCTGCCACGGATCAGGCCCGTGACACGCTGGGCGCTCGGTTCGATCGCCCTCGGTGTGATGTTCCTCGTCGTTCCGGACCTGATCGACTTCAACCAGTCCCGAACCCAGAACGTCGCCGGGGTTCTGCTGATCCTCGGCGGGGTCGGCACGCTGGTCGCGCGGATGGGAGACCGTCCGCCCACGGACTTCGACGGCCCCGACGACGGCGCGGTGGTCTGAGCGCGGCGTGGCAGCCGTCGTACCGGCACCGAGATGGAAGGGCGTGGGGCGTGCAATATCACGAAAAGGTCGAAGTCCACGGACATCTCATGGATACGGGCGTGCTGGCCCGGGTTCTCGATGACGTGCTGGACTATGGCGGTGACTATCGGGTCGTTCGTATCGACCTGGGGCGCAGCCACGATGACGAGTCCCACGCGGTCATCACGGTGGGGGCCGACTCACCGAGTCAGCTCATGCGCATTCTGATGCGGATCCAGGTCCACGGCGTGAACAAGATCGAGTCTGGCACGGCCCGGTGCGAGCCGGCCGACCGCGACGGCGTCTTCCCCCCGGACTTCTACTCCACCACCAATCTGGAGACCGTTGTCCACCTCGACGGCCAGTGGGTGCCGGTGGAGCATCCCGAGATGGACTGCGGCCTGGTGGTCTCGCACGGCCGGGTGCGAACGGTACCGGTCACCGACGTGCGCGCGGGAGACATGATCGTGTGCGGCGTGGACGGGGTGAAGGTCGTCCTGCCGGTCACCGCCCATTCCAGCCGGATCTACGAGGAGTACGAATCCCTGGCCGCCCCGCTGCCGAGCTCCACCCAGCCGCAGGCGGTCCTGGTCCGGGCGATCGCCCGCCAGATCCGCGAGGTGAAGGCCGAGGGCTCGCAGGTGCTCTGGGTGGCGGGTCAGGCGGTGGTGAGTACCGGAGCCGGGYCGGCGCTGGTCGCCCTCGTCGGGGCTGGCTATGTCGACGTGCTGTTCGCCGGCAACGCGCTGGCGACACTCGACGTGGAGGCTGCCCTCTACGGATCGCCGCTGGGGCTCGGGCCGCTGCGCAGCGGCCGGGTGCAGCGCGGCAGCGAGCAGCACATCCGCGCGGTCAACACGATCCGCCGGGAGGGATCCATCCGGGCCGCCGTGGAGTCCGGCGTGCTCACCCAGGGGATCATGCACGCGATGRTCAAGGCCAACAAGACCTTCGTGCTCGTCGGATCGGTCCGCGACGAAGGCCCGYTGCCCGACGTCCACACCGACGTCCTGGCAGGCCAGCGGGCGATGCGCGCCGCGCTACGGGGGGTGGCGTTCGCCCTCATGATCGCCAGCGCCCAGCACTCCGTGGCCACCGGCAACATCCTGCCGGCCTCGGTCCCGGTGGCCTGCGTGGACGTCAACCCCTCGACGGTGCACGCCCTCATCGAACGCACCAGCGCGCACGCGGTCGGCGTCGTCGCCGACACCGGGCTGTTCCTCGAGGAACTCGCCGCCGAACTGGTACCCGACTACCGGGCCTCCCCCGCGTAGCGGCTTCGCCGCGACGCGGGGACCCCTGTCACAGGGCGCCGTACGGGGTCTCCGCCGAATCGCCTTCGGCGACCCTCCTGGGATCGCCGTGGGGGTCGGGTCAGAACCGGGCGAGGTCGGCCGCGCCTACGAGGCCCGCTTGGGATCCGAGCTCGGCGATGACGATGTCCGGCTCGGAACGGTAATCCCGCCCGGGCATAGCGGCCAGGAGGCTCTGCCGGGCCGGGCCGAGCAGCAGCTCGCCGGCGTCGGAGACGCCGCCGCCGATGACGAAGCGGTTCGGGTCGAGCGCGGCGACCAGCGTCGCCATGCCCTCGCCGAGCCAGTGGCCGATCTCGGTGAAGCACCTGATCGCCGCCGGGTCCCCCTTGCGCGCCGCCTCGGTGACGTCCGGGCCGGTCAGCGCGTCGACGCCACCGCCGCAATGCTCCAGCATGGGCACGGCCGCACTCGGATCCACGGTGGCGATGTTCTTCGCCAGCCGGACCAGCGCTCGCCCGCTCGCATACTGTTCCCAACACCCTCTGTTACCACAACCGCACGGATACCCGTCGGGTACCACCCGCATGTGACCCATCTCGGCGCCGATACCGGACGCGCCCCGGTAGAGCTCACCGCCCAGGACGATGCCGCTGCCGATGCCGGTTCCCACCGTCAGGCAGACGAGGTCACGCCGGCCACGGCCGGCCCCGAAACGGTACTCCGCCCAGGCCATCGCGTTGGCGTCGTTCTCCACGACGACGGGCAGGCCGATGCGCCCCCCGACCTCGTCGCGCAGGGGTTCGTCGCGCCAGGCGAGGTTCGGTGCGAACAGGACGCGGGACCGGTCCGAGTCGACCCACCCGGCCGCGCCGATGCCGACCGCGCGCACGGCGTGGTCGGCACTGAGCTCCGCGACGACGCTGGCGATGGTGTCCGCGACCTCGGCGGCCGAATGGYCCGGGGTGGGCCGACGCAGGGAAGTGATGATCGTCCCCGCACCGTCCACGACGCCGGCGGCGACCTTCGTCCCGCCAACGTCGATGCCGATCGTCAGGCCCTCCATCCGGTTCTCCGCCGGCAACGGGCCGGGGGCCGCGCCGGCACGCTCGGCGCGCGGAACCGTCAAGCTGCCCGGAATATCCAGGTTCTTCGAACTATCAGGAGTAGCGATGCTCACGTGATATCGATCCTCTGCACGCGGGGTCTAAGCGCGGTGGCTGGTTGGGTGCCGGTGGTGTCCCCCGGCCATGGATGATCTCCGGATGCGGGGCGCGCCGTCTCGCGCCGTCGCGGCGTGGCGGGCCCGGGAGCGCCCTCCCCACCGGCACCGAGGGCGGCGCGGAACGCCGCGGTCAGGGATCCGGCCGCCGCGAGGAGATGGCCAACCACCTCGGGGCGGTCGCCAGCGAGGCTCGACAGGAGCCGGCACAGTGGGCACACGGCGCAGGGCCAGGTGTGATCCGCGGGTCCCGGCGCCGGATCCGCCTGGGGATCGGGCATCGCCGCCGCATCGTCGGCAGCGGGTCCCGCCGCCGACGATGCGGCGGGACCGGGATGCCCGGCGGGACCGGGGGGCAGATGCGAGGCGGCCCAGTCCCGCAGGGCGTCAGCGAGCAGGGCGGCTTCGACCGCGAGCGACCCGCGGCCGGGCAACGCGGACGGGTCGGGGGGAGGCGTGCCGGGGGGAGGCGTGGTGAAGTCGGGCCCAGCGCCGGCGGGCCGGCCCGGGGTGGACCGCTGCGTGGTCATACCCGCACCCACTGCCGCGGGTCCGGAACGAACGAGACGACCAGCCGGTCGTCACGCAGCCGGGCGGTGCTCACGTCGCAGCGACGCAACGCCGCGGGCAGCGGAACAGCCCGCCGGTACGACCCCACGGTCACCACCAGGTCATCACCCAGCCGGGCCAGATCGATCTGGGAACTGTCGACGAACGGCAGGCCGAAGGACAGCGCGAACCCGTCCTCGGTGCGTTCCACCCGCGGCTGGCCGCTCGGGCCGATGAGCGGCTCCCCGAGAACACTCCCCGGATCGAGCTCACCGTAGGTCGCCGCGCCGAAAGCGGCCAGCTCCTCCAGGCCGATCGGTTCGCCCGCCCGGTAGCCGACCGGGAGGACCGGGGTGGGCATGAAGGCCGCGGTGATGTCGGCGAGCTGCTCGCGGTGAACGGCGGCCCACCCCGCCCGCCAGGCGTCCGCGTTCGCCGGCGGAAAGATCCGGTTGACGACGACGCCGTCCAGAGTGAACCCGTGCAGCGACAGCGCCGTAAAGCTGCCGCGGGCCGCGGCGAGCGCCGAGCTCTCGGGGGTCGCCACCAGCCGGACGCTGGTGGTGGCGTGGTCGGTGAGGATCGCGCGCAGGTCGACCGCCGCCCGGTGCAGGCGGGAGACGGTGTCGTAGGCGGGGGCCGCCAGCGCGCTCCACCGCCCGCCGAGCGCCGCCGCCCAGCCGAAACCGGGTCGCAGCCAGCGCGCGAAGGCACCGTCGGGCGGCAGCAGCCGGCGGCAGTACCACGACAGCGTCTCGGGAAAGGCCAGCAGCCGCACCAGCGCCGCCGCCGGGCCTCCGTCGACCACCACCAGGTCGTAGTTCTCGCTGGTGAGACCGTCGCGCAGTTCGAGCAGCGTCAGGGTCTCGACGGCCCCCGGCAGGAAGGCCAACTCCTCCAGGTCGAACGGATCGACGTTGATGGCCGGCCAGGTGCCCGCCAGCACCTCGCGTACGGCCGGCCACCGGGTCTCGACCGCGCGGCGCAGGTCGACCTGCTGGCCGTGCAACCCCGGTTCAAGCTCGGTCGGCTCGGCGCCGATCGGGTGGTCGAGCGCGCCGGCGAGCCCCGCGGCCGGGTCGACCGACAGCACGAGGGTCCGGTGACCCCGTTGGGCGGCGAGGATCGCGGTCGCCGCCGCCACCGTGGTGGTACCGCCGCCGCCCTTCCCCGTGAAGAGCACACACCGCACGTGCGCTCAGCTCTCGACGTACTTCTTGAGGTCCTTGAGAGCGGCCTCCACGATGCCGCTCTGCACCTTCCGCCGGAGCAGACCAGGAATCTTGATCTTCGTCTCGGCGGTGAGGTCGTAGGTCACCTCGGTGCTACCGTCACCCAGGTCGCGCAGGGTGTAGCTGCCGTCCTGCGATGACATCGCCTGGCCCTCGACCATGCTCCAGACGACCTGATCATCGCCCTTCCAGGTGTACTCGTTGACGAACTCGTCCTTGATGACGACGGCGTTGATCCGAAACCGGGCGCGCCGGGGACGGCCGTCCGGGCCCACATCGAGGATCTCGGCCTCCTCGATCTGGCCGATCCAGGTCGGATACGCGGAGATGTCGGCGATCGCCCCCATCACCGCGGCGGGCCGGGCGTTGATGACGATCGTCGATCGGGCGTGGTCCGCCATGGCAGACAGCACCTCCACATTCTTCGAGCGCGGCTGAAGAGCACGGCGTCGCCGGCCCACCGGCAACCCGGATCTCTCCGGGGCCCGGGAACAATCCCCGACCGATCGCCTGAGGCTACCGGAACACCGAGCGCGCCCGGCCGAGCGGCCGGCTACCACTCAAGAACGAAGGGCGTCCCCCGAGCATGGAAATGTCCGACGTTCACGCAGCGTGTGCCGTCGATCTCCAGGCTGGCCGTCAACGGCTGGTGCACATGCCCGAAGAGCACGTAGCGCGGCCGGGTCGCGTGAATGGCTTCGAGGATCGCCACACTGCCGCGCTCGAAGCGGCGTGCCTCGATGTCGTAGACCAGCTCGGGGATGTGCGGGGGGATGTGGCAGCACAGGACGTCGACCTCGCCCACCGCGGCGACCTTGGCGGCGAAGGCGTCGTCGTCAATCTCGTAGGGGGTGCGCATCGGGGTCTGTAGCCCCCCGCCGACGAAGCCGAACCGCAACCCCCCGATCGTGGTGGTCTGCCCGTCCAGCAGGGTGACGCCGTCGCGCAGGTACTCGGGATACAGGTGCGGCAGATCGACGTTGCCGAAGGTCAGGTAGGTCGGGGTCGGGAACGCCGCGAACAGCGCCTCGTACTGACGGCGGATGGCCGCCTCCACGATCTGCGTACGGTCCCCGCCCAGGCTCGCCCACAGCGTCCGGGACCATTCCCGGGCCTCGTCGAACCGCTGGGCGTTACGCAACTCGATCATGCGACCCACGGCCTCGGCGCCGAACAGGTCGCCCATGATGCCCCGGCCGTGATCGTGGTAGTCGATGAAGAGGATGAGATCACCCAGACACACGAACGCGTCGGCCCCCTCGCCCGCCGCCGCCAGCGCATCCGCCCGCCCGTGCACGTCGCTGACCACGTGGACCCGCATGGCTGGAAGCTTAGGCGCCGACAGGGGTCCGTCGCCCCTACTCGAACGGTCCATCCGGCCGATGAGGGATGCCGTGCGGATCCCGGGCATATCTCAGGACGTATCCCCGGCGGTCGCGCTCACCGGCGACGATCACCGGCCGGACACCGTCGAAG
The DNA here is from genome assembly GCF_002099325.1 of Frankia sp. KB5. Taxonomy (NCBI): domain Bacteria; kingdom Bacillati; phylum Actinomycetota; class Actinomycetes; order Frankiales; family Frankiaceae; genus Frankia; species Frankia sp. KB5. The sequence goes on from NZ_MRUJ01000042.1 coordinate 9,768, forward strand.
GGAACCCTTTGCACCCCGCAAGGTCGCAAACCGCCTGCCCGGAGGCTAACGTCTGATGCCCTGGCCTGGCCTTCCGTTCTTCCGTTGTTCCGTGCTTCCGTTGTTCCGTGGCGTCGTCCTCCGGCGCGCACAAGCCATCTGGTAGGAGTAGCAGTGCGCGAGTACACCTCCCCGCCCCTGGTCACCATCGCCGACGATGCGACCCTGACGGACGCCGTGTTCCGCAACGCGGCGGCACATCCGGACAGTACGCTTATCCAACACAAGATCGACGACGAGTTCGTCGGCATGACCGTCCGCGAGTTCCACGATCACGTCGTGGCCACCGCCCGGGGCTTCATCGCCCGCGGGGTGCGGCCCGGGGACCGCGTCGGTCTGGCGAGCCGGACCCGGTTCGAGTGGACGATTGTCGACTACGCGGCGTGGCTGGCCGGAGCCGTCTGCGTGCCGATCTACGAGACCTCCAGCCCGGGCCAGATCGAGTGGATCCTGCGGGACGCCGGCGTCGAGGTTCTCGTGGTCGAAAACGACGAGCTCGCCGAGCGGGTCGCACAGATACGCGACGGCGTCCCCGCGCTGCGGGAGGTCCTCGTCATCGAGCACGGGGCGCTGGCCGGTCTCGCCGTGGACGGCGCAGGCATCGCGCCGGAGCGGCTGACGGCGGCCCGGGCGTCCGTCAACGCCGACAGCCTCGCGACGATCATCTACACCTCGGGGACCACCGGCCAACCGAAGGGCTGCGAGATCACCCATCGCGCCCTGCTGTTCACCGCCGAGGCGGCCATCGCCACGCTGCCCGAGCTGTTCGCGCCCGGTGCGTCCACACTGCTGTTCCTCCCGCTGGCGCACGTGTTCGCCCGCATGCTCCAAGTGGGCGTGGTCCAGGGGGCGTTCACCCTCGCCTACACCCCGGACTCGCGGACCCTGCTGCCCGATCTCGCCAAGGTACGCCCGACCTTCCTGCTCTCCGTGCCCCGGGTGTTCGAGAAGGTGCACGCCGGGGCACGCCACAAGGCGCACGCCGAGGGCAGGGGTTGGATCTTCGACGCCGCCGAGAACACCGCGGTCGCCTACAGCCGGGCTCTCGACGGCGGCGGCCCCGGCCTGCTCCTGCGGCTGCGGCACCGGCTGTTCGCCGCGCTGGTCTACGGCAAGCTCCAGGCTGCGCTCGGTGGGCGGGCCCGCTACGCGGTCAGCGGCGGGGCGCCGCTGGGTGAACGCCTCGGCCACTTCTTCCGCGGGATCGGGTTCACGGTGCTCGAAGGCTACGGTCTGACCGAGACCAGCGCGCCGGCCGCGGCGAACCGGCCGGGCAACGTCCGCATGGGCACCGTCGGCCAGCCCTTTCCTGGCGTGACGATCGCCATCGCCGATGACGGGGAGATCCTCATCCGCGGTCCCCTGCTGTTCCGCGGCTACCGCAACAACGAGCTCGCGACGAAGGAGGCGCTCGACGCCGAGGGCTTCCTGCACACCGGCGACCTCGGCGACCTCGACGCCGACGGCTTCCTGCGGATCACCGGCCGCAAGAAGGAGCTGCTGGTCACCGCCGGTGGGAAGAACATCGCACCGGCGCCACTGGAGCACATCATCCAGTCCCATCCCCTGGTCAGCCAGGCGATGCTGATCGGGGACCGGCGGCCCTTCGTCGCCGCCCTCGTCACGCTCGATCCCGAGGCGTTCGACCGGTGGCGGTCCTCGGCGGGCAAGCCGGCCGGCGCGACGGTTGCCGACCTGATCGACGACGCCGGCCTGCGTACCGAGATCCAGAATGCGATCGACGCCGCGAACGCGACAGTGTCGCATGCCGAGAGCATCAAGAAGTTCGCGATCCTGCCGCAGGACTTCACGGTGGAGACCGGCGAGCTCACCCCGAGCCTGAAGGTGCGCCGCTCGCTGGTGCTCGACCGGTTCAGCCAGGCGGTGGAGGACATCTACGCTACCCCGCGCTAACCGTCCGGGCCGGCGAGCAGCGTGCGCAGGTCCTGCGCGAGGACGTCCCACCGCCAGCGCAGCTCGACCCACGCCCGCCCCGCGGCACCCATCGACGCCGCCCGGTCGGGGTCGGCAAGAAGATCACCGATGGTCGTCACGACCTGCGCCAGATCGGTACCGTCGATCACGATGCCGGTGTGCTGGTGCAGGACGGCGTCGGGGGAACCCCCACTGCGGCCGGCCACCACCGGCAGGCCGGTCGCCGACGCCTCGAGGAAGACGATGCCGAGCCCCTCGACCTCCAGGCCGGCGAGGCGGGAGCGGCAGGGCATCGCGAACACATCGCCCGCCGCATAGTGCGCCGGCAGTTCCTCCCACGGCACCGAACCAGTCATGATCACATGCTCGGCGACGTCGTTCTCCCGGGCGAGCCGTTCAAGGTCACCCCGCCGGGGACCGCCGCCGACGATCAGCAGCGCGGCGTCCGGTACGCGGCGCCGTACCATGGGCAGCGCCCTGATCAGCATGTCCTGGCCCTTGCGGGCGACCAGCCGGCTTACGCACACCACCACCCGGCGGCCCGTCAGCCCGTGGCGCCGGCGCATCTCCTCGCGCCCGTGACCGGGATGGAACAGCGAGGGGTCGACTCCGCTGGGCAGCCGGGCGAAGGTGGGATGGCCGCCGAAGGCGGGCCGGATCCGGGCCCGGGTGTAGTCGGTCAGATAGGTGATGACGTCGGCCGCGGTGCCGATGCTGTGCAACGCCTGACGCGCCCCCGGCAGCGCCGCCCAGCCGACCTCGTGACCATGGGTGCTCGCGACCATCCTGCGCATGGCCGTGTCGCGGCGCAGCCGGGCTCCAAGCAGCCCGAGCGGTGCCGCGGCGCCGAACCACATCGTGTCGCATCCCTCCGCCCGGGCGATCTCTCTGGCTCGGCGCAGGACGTCCGGTGTCGGCAGCATTAGCGACGTGGTGTGCCGCACGACCGGGAAGTTCTGTTCGGCGTCGAAGGCGGCGGCGTTCTTCCAGGCCGGGGCGTAGACGACGATCTCGCCCTCGGGCAGCCGCGAGGCGAAGTTGTGCACGTAGGCCTGGATCCCGCCGGGACGGGGCGGGAAATCGTTCGTGACGGCCAGCACGCGCATCCGCTCATATTCTCCCACGGTCCCACCGCGTTTTCCCACGGCCCCACCGACGCCCGCGCCGGAATCCCCCGGCCGGGCGGGCTAGCCGGCGCGGCGACGCCGCGGCGTCTGGTCCGGCCGCGGCGCCTGGTCCAGCAGGGCCGTCCGCACGTCGGCGAGCGGGGGCAGCAGACCGGCGTCGGCGAGCAACCGCAATGCCTCGAGCTCCTCGGCGTCCCAGCCGACGGGCGGGCCCGACGCCGGGAGCAGGACGGTCATCATGCAGCCGGCGCACCTGACACCACGGGCGGTGCAGGAGTCACAGTCGATCAGCATCGTGCGCACCTTCCGGATCCGAACCGGTGGAGGTCGGCGACGACAAACAATCCGAGCACCGATCTCCCGACTTCACCGACGGTAAGTCCAGGGTCCGACAATTCTCGGCGGACAAGTCCCGCCCGGCGAAAGTCCCGCCCGGCGGATCCCCTACCGGTCGAGGCGGGCCAGCAGAGCGGCCGAGGGCACCGCCCGGGCTCCGGCTGCGACGCAGTTCTCCGCGACCTCCCGGTCGGAGGTGATGACGAAGACCGGGCGGCCTTCCGGTTCCATCCGCGCCAGCCGGACGATCTCCTCGTCAGCGAGCTGCCCGGGCCGGCTGAACAGCACGCGCACCCCCCGAGGCATGGCGACACCCACCGGCCGGGCCACGACGGCGGTGGCGTCGAAGACGACCGTGACCTCGCTGTCGGGATTGCGGCCCGCGAGCGCACCGAGTCCGGACAGCAGCCGCTCACGCTGGGCCTGCAGGGTGAGGCGGCCGTAGCCCCGCTTGGTCACGTTGTACCCGTCGATGATCAGATGGACCCCGGGGACGGCCAACACCTCGTCGATCAGGGAGGGGTCGTCGTCCGGCCGCCCGCGGGCCCCGACGAACGCCTGCGGGCCGTTACTCGGACCGGCTCCGCCGCGAGCGATGAGATCCGCGGGCCTCGCGACCATCGTCGGGAGGTCGAGTTCGCGTCGCAGGCCGTGCGCCGAGGCGATCAGGGTGTCAAGTAGAACGCGCAACCGGGCGTCATCGACGCTGCGGGACTCGCGGCTGTCCCGGCGGGTGGAGGCGAGCGCGCTCTCCAGCTCCGCCACCCGGCCGCGCAGCCGCCGGGTCTCCGCCTCGGCATCCCGACTGGCGGCCAGGGCGGCGTTCCGGGCCGCCTCGGCCGCGGTCAGGGCCTCCCGCGTGGCCTGCTCGGCCTGCCGGATCCCGGCAGCGGACGAGCGCAGCCGCCGGCGAGCCTCGTCCGCCTCCGCCCGGGCCGCCTGCAGCTGCTCGCGCAGTTCCTCCTGCTCGGCCGCGGCGATGCGCTTGCTCGTCTCGAGTTGTTCGGTGAGCCGCAGTATCGTCCGCCCGGCCTCGTCAACCTGGCTGCGGGCCGCCGCCTCCGACGTGGACGCCGCGGCGACCTGGACCAGCTCCTGCCAGCCGGAGACCCGCAGCAGGTACGCGACCGCGGCGATCTTCTCGGGGGGCGCCGCGGGCGGCGGTCCGTCCGGCGAGCTGACGGCTTCGACAAGCTCGGGATGATGACGGTGGATCCACTCGGCGACCCGGCCGCGGAACACGTCACCGTCCACCRCCGCGGCCAGCGGGACGGCCCCCTGGCGGACACGGCGGGAGGGCTTGAAGCGGCGCACCGCGACCAGCGACGGCGGGACCTGCGACTCGGGAAGATCCGCCAGCGTCCGCTCGGCGAACTCGACGACATGCGCACGCACCGGCGCCGGAAGCGGCTCACGCATGCGGCGAACCCGAGGGTGGCGACGAAATGTCCGTCATCACGCGCACGACGGAAAAACTGGGYGGGCCGTATCTCCAACGGCTCGTCCAACCGGCCAGACAGCAAGGCACGCGGGACTCCGGAGCCGATGGGGAGAACGATGACAGTACAGCTTATCGGGAGAGCTCAGGGCACTCACAGCCGCTACCGGCCGGATCGGTACGTCGCGGCCTACGGCTGGGCGGTCATTGTCTTAGGTGAAAGTCGGCTTATGTAGCCTCGCGAGGCGCGCCCCTTATGCTCGATTTCTTCCGAACGCGGCCCTGGCTGCGCCTGAGAGGATCATCGTGACCGACCAGAACCCGCCTCACCAGCCCCCCAGCGGTGACGGGAGCCAGGAGGCGTGGAGGCAGCCGAGTGATCCCTGGCACCAGCCCGCGGACGCCGGCAGCACCCCCACCTCCGGTTCGTCCTCTACTCCCCCGGCGGCCCCGGTCCCATCGTGGGGAGCGCCCCAGCCCGGCCAGCCGAACCAGCCCGACTCGGAGGAGACACGCCTCGCCTGGCCAGGCACCGCCCCACAACCGGGTGGGCAGCAGTGGGGCGGGCAGCCCGGCGGCCCGCAGCACCCCGGCGCCCCACAGCACCCCGGCGCCCCACAGCACCCCGGCGCCGCGCCAGGGTGGGGACAGCCCGGCGAACGGCAGGGCTGGGGACAACCGGGCGGCTGGCAACAGCCGGACCATCCCCCGGCCGCGGCTGCCGGGCCCTACCAGGGTGGGAGTGCCCCATACCCGGGGACGGTCGGCTACCAGGGCGCTCCCGACGCCTACCAGAGCCCCCCGGGGGCTTACCACAACCTCCCGGGGGGCTACCCGCCGCCCGGCGGCTGGCAGCAGGGCAGCCCGCTGCCTCCGCCCCGGCAGCGGGCCAATCCGCTGTTCATCATCGTGCCCCTCGCCGTGGTCGCCGCCATCGTGCTCGGTGTCGTGATCGCCCTCGCGGTGCGCGGCGGTGACGGCACCGAGATCGCCTCCCCGCCGGCCCCGACGGTGACCGTGCCCGACCTCCCGAACACCACTGCGACCGCGACCGCCCCGACCGCCCCGACCGCGGCCGCCCCGACCGCGACCGCCCCGAACGGAGTGCCGAACTGCGTTCCGGTGACGCCACAGCACGCGCCGGCGGCCGGCACCGCGACGATCGGCGGGTCCGGCACCGCCGTCGGCCGGGCCACCTCCTCGGTCAGCGACTTCGAAGCCAGGGTCACCCTCAACAGCGTCTGCTCCACCATCGGCAAGGTGACCCAGTACGGCGACGCGCCCACCCAGGGGGCCTACTACGTCATTAACGTGACGGTCGAGGTGAGCCGCGGGTCGACGTCCGCCTCGCCGTCCGACTTCTACATCCAGACCTCCGACGGCACCCGGTACGACGGCAGCTACGAAAACGTCGCGCCACGGCTGTCGGTGTCGACTCTCAAGGCCGGGCAACGGGTCCGGGGCAACATCGTCATCGATGCGCCGCCCGGGCACGCCATCCTGAACTGGGAACCGCTGTTCGCCGTCGATCCGCCGAAGTTCCAGCTCTGACCGCCGCGTACCCCTACGAACCGCTGAAACCGCCAGAACCCCTGAAACCGCCAGAACCGCGCCAGACCGGTACCCGGCTCAGCCGAGGGCGGCGCGGATCCGCTCGGCCACGGCATCGAGCTCGGCCGAGTCGGGGTTGTGGTCGGCGAGCCTGAAGTCGATCTGCGTCTCGTCCTCGATCGGCAGGAGATGCACGTGGACGTGCGGGACCTCCAGCCCGGCGACGAGCGCGGCCACCCGCCGAGGTCGGAAGGCCGCGTCGATGGCGCGGCCCACCGTCGCCGCGGCGCTCCACAGCGCGGTCTGGAGGTCATCGGGTAGATCGATCCAGTGGTCGATCTCGGTGCGGGGAACAACCAGGGTGTGTCCCGGCCGGATCGGCGCGATCGTCAGGAACGCCACCACATGCTCGTCGGAGTAGACGATGCGACCGGGAAGCTCGCCGTTGATGATCCGGGTGAAGACGCTCGGCATGGGTGCGACCCTATCGACCGGGTCGTCCGGCACGTGACGACAGCACCCGATGGCCGATGGCCGTTCACCCGGCCGTCGAGCTGTCACGTTTTCCGCTGGGCGCGCCGGGAGTCCGGCCCCGCGGGAGTCCGGCCCGCCGGGGTGTCAGACGAAGGGGCGCGCAAATCCCGCTGGCCCAACCGTCATCACCCGGAACTCATTACCCTCCGGATCCTTGAGAACGTATCCGCTCTCCCCGTCGTCGTCGTACCGGGATACCCGGCGGGCACCGAGGGTCGACAACCAGCCGATCACACGCTCCGCGTCGACGGCGTAGAGATCCAGATGAAGCCGGTTACGGCCGGCATTGCGCTTCGCCCCGGGCCTGAGAAGGAGCTTGGGTCCCGCGCCGGCCGGGTGACGCAGGATCGCCCCGTYGTCACGCCGGCTCACCTCGTATCCCAATGCGGCGGACCAGAAGCGCACCATCACGTCAACGTTCAAACAGTCGACCGCGACCCGCGCCACTCGAATGCCGTTCGTCTCGAACCATGCCACCTGGGCATGATTCCGCATTCGACGCACGCAGGCCTGCCGAGTGGGCCGCACGCTTGAGCGCACGCCCCGACAGAAGCACCAGACTGCCCCGACGGGACCATGAACGGGACAACCGCGGAGAATTTCGTGGCCAATACCGGCCCGTGGCACACCCGGCACCCTACGGAGCAGGTAGCGTTAGTCTTTTTCCACCGGCCCGCGACCCGGAACCTCCATGACCCGGAACCTCCATGACGACGTGCGGCGAGGCGGACCTGCTTTCGCATCCGGGTCCGCGGACGATCCCGGGCGCAAAACTGTCGGGGGTGGGACCTACCGTGACGCCGTGCGCCCAGATCCCGCCCCGGACCGTCCCCGGCCGCCCCGACAGGGCAGGCTGGATGATCTCGGTCGTCCGTTGGCGGACGTGACCTTCGTCGTGTTCGACCTGGAGACGACGGGCACCTCCCCGGGACGCGACGAGATCACCGAGATCGGCGCGGTCCGGGTCCGCGGCGGCCGGATCCTCGCCGAGATGGCCACCCTGGTCCGGCCGGGCGTCGGCATCCCTCCGATGGTCTCGGTGCTCACCGGCATCACCGACGTGATGGTGGCGACGGCGCCGCCGGTCACGCAGGTGCTGCCTACCTTCCTGGAGTTCGCCCGCGGCGCCGTTCTCGTCRCCCACAATGCCCCGTTCGACCTCGGCTTCCTGCGCGCCGCCGTCGAGCTCTGCGGCTATCCGGTACCCGTCTGGGAGTATCTGGACACGTTGCGTATCGCCCGGCGGGTGGTCACGAGAGACGAGAGCCCCGACTGCCGGCTCACGTCGCTGGCCTCGCTGTTCCGCAGCCCGGTCGAGCCCCGCCACCGGGCGCTGGCGGACGCCCGGGCCACCGTCGACGTGCTGCACGGGCTGTTCGAACGGCTCGGCAACGCGGGCGTGACCACCCTGGAGGACCTGCACGACTACAGCTCCCGGGTGTCGCCGGCCCAGCGACGCAAACGGCATCTGGCCGACGGCCTGCCGACGGGCCCGGGTGTCTACATCTTCCGGGACGCCGACGAACGAGCCCTGTATGTCGGCACCTCGCGTTCGGTGCGCTCCCGGGTCCGTACCTACTTCACCGCCAGCGAGCCCCGGACGCGGATGGCGGCGATGGTGGCGCTGGCCGAGCGGGTTGACGCGATCGGATGCGCGCACGCCCTGGAGGCCGAGGTCCGGGAACTGCGGCTGATCGCCGAGTACAAGCCGCCGTACAACCGCCGATCCCGCTTCCCGGAGCGCTCCGTGTATCTCAAGCTCACCGACGAGCCATTCCCACGGCTTTCACGGGTGCGCGCCGCCCGTGACGACGCGACCTATCTCGGGCCGTTCGGCAGCGTCCGCGCCGCCGACGCCGCCGCCGAGGCGCTGCTGGCCGCGGTGCCGCTGCGCCAGTGCTCCGGGCGCCTGTCCCCGCGCGTGCGCCGGTCCGCCTGTACCCTCGCCGACCTCGGCAGATGCGGAGCGCCGTGCGACGGCCGGGAGGACGTGGCGAGCTACGGCCGGCACGTCGCCGCCGCCCGGGCCGCCATCACCGGCGATCCGGGCCGGGTCATCGCCGCCTCGACGCGGCGGATCGACCGGCTGGCCGCCGAGCGGCGCTACGAGGAGGCCGCCGTCCAGCGGGACCGGATGATCGCGTTCGTCCGCGCAGCCGCACGTGCCCAGCGGCTGTCGGCCCTCACCGGGGTCGCCGAGCTCGTCGCCGCGGCCCCGACCGCCGAGGCCGGCTGGGATCTGGCCGTAGTGCGTCACGGTCGGCTGGTGTCGGCGGCGAGCGTGCCGCCCGGTGTCGATCCGCGGCCCTGGGTCGACGCCGCGGTCGCCAGCGCCGAGACGGTGCGGCCGCGGCCCGGTCCGGCCCCGTGCGCCTCCGTCGAGGAGACCGAACGCATCGCCCGTTGGCTCGGTGGGCCTGGGGTGCGGCTCGTGCGGCTGGAGGGCGAGTGGAGCTGGCCGGCCGCGGGCGCCATCCGCGCCGCAGCCGGATTCGGTGCGGCCCCCGGCCGGTCGGTACGTGCGTATGACGGTGACGGATGGTTCCCGTCGGCCTGACGTGACGTGCTCCGTCAGGCCGGGCGGCTACTGCCGGCCGCCGCCGGGTGGCTGCTTCTCCTCGACGAAGAACCCGGTCACGGCCTTGCCTGCGCGGCGCGCAAGCCCCTTGCCGTGACCGTCGCCATGCCCGTTGGCCGCCGGCAGCTCGAACCGGTCCGTCGGGACGAGYGGATGGTCGGGGACGGGAGTCGGCTTCGGGCGGTGGTCCTCCACGAACTCCCCGCTGGGAAGCTGGCGGATGATCCCGGTCTCGATGCCGTGATGCTCGATCTCGGCGTCCTTCTGGTTGAGCGCGATGCAGATCTTCTTCGTCACCGCATAGGCGATCGGTGGCACGACGATGAGCCCGATGCGGCCGGCCCAGGTCATCGCGTTCAGCGAGATGCTGAAGGTCTTGGCGATGATGTCGTTACCACCGGAGATCATCAGCACCAGGTAGAAGCTGATCGCCATCGCGCCGATCGCGGTCCTGGTCGGCGCCTCCCGTGGCCGCTGCAGCAGGTTGTGCGGCTTCGTGTCCCCGGTGAACCTGGCTTCCAGCGCGGGATAGAGCGCCGCCAGCGTGAACAGGATGCCCGGCAGGACGGCAGTCGRCCAGAACACCGCGGGGATGGTGTGCCCGAGCCCGCGGAACTCCCAGGGCGGCATGAGCCGGGTCGAGCCGTCGAGGAAGCCGATGTACCAGTCCGGCTGGGAGGCCGAGCTGACCTTCGACGGGTCGTACGGGCCGAACATMCAGATCGGGTTGATCTGGGCGAGACCGCCGAGCAGCGCGAGCATCGCGAAGACCAGCATGAAGAACCCGCCGGACTTCACCGCGAACACGGGGAAGACCCGGTGGCCGACGACGTTGTCCTCGGTCTTGCCCGGCCCGGGGAAGTCCGTGTGCTTCTGGTGCCACAGGATGCCCATATGCGCGCCGATCAGGGCGAGCAGGACACCCGGCACCAGCAGGATGTGCGTCACGTAGAGCCTGGGCAGGAAGTTGACGCCCGGGAACTCCCCGTTGAACACGAGGAACGACGCCCACGTCCCGATGATCGGGATGGACTGGGCGATCGAGGCCGCGATCCGCAGACCGGTGCCGGAGAGCAGGTCGTCCGGGAGCGAGTAGCCGGCGAAGCCCTCGAGCATTGACAGGGCGACCAGACCGATGCCGATCAGCCAGTTGGTCTCACGGGGCTTGCGGAACGCGCCGGTGAAGAACACCCGGAACATGTGCACGATCATCGACGCGACAAAGACCAGCGCGGCCCAGTGGTGGATCTGGCGGAACACCAGACCGGCCCGGGTGTCGAAGCTGATGTCCAGCGTCGAGGCGTAGGCCCGGCTCATCTCCACGCCCTTGAGCGGGACGTAGGAACCGTTGTAGATGACCTCGGTGTTCGACGGGTCGAAGAACAGAGTCAGGTAGATGCCCGTCAGCAGCAGCACGACGAAGCTGTAGAGGGCGATCTCCCCGATCATGAACGACCAGTGGTCGGGGAAGACCTTGTTCAGGTTGCGCCGCAGAAAGGCCTGGTTGCCGAACCGTTCGTCGAGCTCACGGTTGGCCTTCCGGATCGGGCCCGGCCGCTTGACGAACTCGGGGGCGGATGCGGTGGTCATGAGCGCTCCCAGAAGGCGGCACCGACGGGCTCGTGGTAGTCACCGTCACGGGCGTAGAGGAACCCGTCCTTGTCCGCGGCGATGGCAAGCTGTGGCAGGGACCGGCTGGCCGGCCCGAAAATCGCCCGACAGCCGTCCCGCACGTCGAAGACGGACTGGTGGCAGGGGCAGAGCAGATGATGGGTCTGCTGTTCGTACAGGCTGACCGGGCAGCCGGCGTGCGTGCAGATCTTGGAGTAGGCGACGTGGCCGTCGACGCCCCAGTCCTCCCGGCCCTTGCGGGGGCGGTCGACCCCCGGTGGCAGCCGGATGAGCAGCGTCGTGCTGTCGGCCTTGGTCTGGACATCGGTCTTCGGCTGGTACGCAACGGTGCCGTCGGACTCGGTCACCGGAACGGCCGGGAACACCGTCTCGATGCCGCCGATGGCGACGTCGCCGAGCTTGACGTAACGGCCGTCCTCCGTGACGAGGYGGGCACCCTTCACCCAGCTCGTGTGGTCGAGCTTCTTGCCCGGCTTGGTGTTCGTCAGGTTCAGCAGCGGCACCACGATCAGYCCGCCGAGCACGGTGCCCGCCCCGAGCAGGGTGCGGCGCAGCAACGGGTAGCGCGCGAGGCCGGTGTCGGCGAACCCGGCCGCGATCTCCTCCTCGGTGACGGCGATCTCCTCCTTGGAGGAGGCGAACGCGTGGCGCTCCTGCACGGCCTGCTCGTGCGGCATCAGCCGCTTGGCCCACAGGATCAGGCCGATGCCGAGCCCACCGACGGCGAGGCCCAGCGCGGCCCCGAGGGAGGGGGTGTAGTACGCCTTGTACTTGTCACCGACGAAGTTGGTGACAACGAACCCGACGGTGCCGATCACCGAGATCAGGAACCAGCCGGCAATCAGCCGCTCCGCCCGCCGCTCGGCCCGGCGGTCCACGTCCTGCGCGCGCGGCGGACGGACGGTCACCCCACCGGCGGCCCGCTCCCCGTAGGTCGGCTGGATGACCCCCGCCTGCGGGCGAACGGCCGTGGTCGCGGGCTCACGGGTCGAATCGGTCTGGTGGGGCGGCGTGCCCAAGGCCTCCGGGCCGTCCGACGTCCCGGCCGGGACGTCCGGGCCGCCGGCGGACACCCCGGATCCCCCGGCGGGCTGGCCGGAGGTGTCCACCGGGTGTTTCGCCCTTCTGAAGATGCTGCTCATCGAGTCCTGGTCAGATTCGTCGGCCGGTTCGCCCTGGTAGCCCGGGTAGTGCATGCGCCGGTCCGTCGGAACGGACGGCTGGTCCGCACCGGAATCCGCCGGCCCCGGCGTGCCCCGGCCCGTCTGGTCACTCATACCTTCTGCCTCGCTCCGATCCACAGGCACACACCCAGCAGGGCACCGACGCCCACCAGCCAGGCCAGCAGTCCCTCGGGCACCGGACCGTAGTTACCGAGGCTGTACCCACCGGCGCTCGGCGCTTCCTTCATGTGCTTGATGTAGGCCGYGATCGCGGTCGCGTCCTCCTCGTTGAGCTGGCGCGGGCCGAACACCGGCATCGACTCCGGCCCGGTCCGCATGGCCTCGACGACCTGCACCGGGGTGGCCTCGCTCAGCGAGGGGGCGAACTTGCCGTAGGTCAGCGGCGCGCCCTGCCCGACGGCCTGATGGCACTGCGCGCAGTTGGCCCGATACAACTCGCCGCCGTGCGACAGGTCGGCGTCGTTGAGCGCCGCGTCCGTGACCTTCGGCACCTCCTCGCCGCCGCCAAGGCTCTGGATGTACGCGGCGAGCTGGTCGATCTGGGTCGCCGAGTAGATCGGGGGCTTGCGGTCGGCCTGCGCGGCGGGGGCGGCCAGCGGCATCCGGCCGGTCGACACCTGGAAGTCCACCGCGGCGGCGCCGACGCCGATGAGGCTGGGCCCGGTGTTCGTGCCCTGCGCTCCCAGCCCGTGGCAGGTCGAGCAGCCCTGCAGGTACAGCGCCCGGCCCTGCCGGACCGCCTCGTTGGCGTCCGGGGTCTGCGCGGCGTTGCCGCCCGGCGCCAGCACCGTCCACAGCACCCCCGTGGCCAGCAGGCCGAGGACCATGACCAGCGCGGAGGACCTCCGGCGGCGGCGCGCGGACGAACGGCGTCCGCGCGAGAACCGCTTCGTGGCGGTGACCGACACCGAGGATCGCGACGCCGCAGTGCCCGACGCCGGGGTGCCCGACGGTGGGATGCCCGACGGCGTGTCCGAGGATGACGAGGTGCCCGAGGATGCAGTCATGTCGCTCACTGGAGGAGGTAGATGGTCGCGAAGAGGGCGATCCAGACAACGTCGACGAAGTGCCAGTAGTACGACACGACGATCGCCGAGGTCGCCTTCTCCGGTGTGAAGCGCCCGTACGTCGATCGGCCCAGCACCATCAAGAAGGCGACGAGACCGCCGATCACATGGAGCCCGTGGAAACCGGTGGTCAGGTAGTACACCGATCCGTAGGCGTGCGATGCCATCGTGAACTTGTTCTCGCTGAAGTACTCGTTCGCCTGGCCGCCGACGAACACCAGACCCATGATCAGCGAGATCAGGTACCAGCGCCGTAGCCCGTACACGTCACCACGCTCGGCGGYGAACACGCCGAGCTGGCAGGTGACGCTGGACAGGACCAGGATCACGGTGAAGAACAACGCGTACCCGACGTGCAGCTCCACGGGTCCGTGTTCGGATCCGGCGGGGTCGCCGGTGACCGGCGGCCAGTTGCCGCTGTTGACCGAACGGATCGTGAAGTACATCGCGAACAGGGACGCGAAGAACATCAGCTCCGACGACAGCMACACGACCGTGCCAACCGAGACCATCGAGGGACGGTTGGCCGTCGGGTGTGGTGGAGGAGCCTTCTCGAGGACGGGGGCTGAGGCCACGTCGGTCATTCTGGCACGGGACGGCCCACGCGCCACTGTAGGTTCGACGTTCGGTAGGACTACGACCCGTCGATGACCGCCCCGAATCATCGTGGCGGCTGCCTCGCCTGCCCGGCAAAGCCCTGCCGTAGCTGGAAAAACGCAGGTCACAGCGATGTCAGTTGGCCTACGAACGACGCGGAGCGACAAGGCTGACCCGGCCGATGTTGCGTGCCTCACCCGCGACACACCGGCCCGCCAGCGCCCTCCGGCGGGCACAGTCGAGCCAACACGGACACCCCCGACCGCGCCGTGACCCCCGACCGTGACGTGACGTGACGCCGGGCCGGGGCGGGCCTCAGCCGGACATCGCGGCGAGCGCCCGCAGGCCGTCCGCCGGCAGGGCGATGCCGCCCTCCGAGCCGGGATCGACCGCGAGCAGAAGATCGTCGGACGGCCAGATCCGGCCCAGGGCCGCCACCTGGACCGTGCGGTAACGCGCCACCTCCGGCAGCGCCTCGGCCAGGCGTTGCTCAGAGGTGAACGTCGGGACGAACTGGGTGCCGTCCTGCCGTTCGGCCACCGGCAGCTGCAGGAGGCTGTCGTCCTCCTCCGACAGATCGGTGATGTCGTTACCGAGGTCGGGCAACAGGACCTCGGCGGCGGCGAGGTCACCGAGCGCGGCCCACTCGTCCTTGCCCTCGGCGAGGCGGTGCAGCGCGGCCCGCGCGGCCGTGCCCTGCGCGGAGGGGACGCCGGGCGGGACGGCGGCGCCGGGGCGGATGCGGTCGGGACGTAGCTGGTCATCGGTCACGGGTGGCTCCCTGACGTGGATGAACGTGCTGACGTTGACGGGCGGACGGACGTGCCGACACGGACGCGTGCCCTAGATGTTCCGCCTACCCATCCCGCGGCGCGCGAACCGACTACCCGCGGATGCGTCCGACCTCACCCGCGACGGGGACCCGCGGCCGTGACCGGCCGTGGCCAGCCGTGGCCAGCCGTGGCCAGCCGTGACCGTGACCGGCAGGCAGCGGCCGGGTGAGCCGGTCAGGACCGCAACGCGAGATCCGCGATGAGGACACGCCGGGTAGCTCCGGTCAACGGCGTCGCCTCGCTGTACTCCGGGTGTTCCACGACAAGCTCGACCGGCACGCCGGGGTCGCGGAAGGCGTCCCGGAGCGAATCGGTCAGCGCGAAGCGCACCATGTGCACGGAGACGGTCTCGGTGGGCATGTCGGGATCCTCGTCAAGGCCGGGGATCTCCTCGCCCGCCACCCGGATTCCGCCGATCTCCAGGGCGAGACTGTGCTGCAGCCCGGCAAGCCGCCCCAACTCCTCGCGGACGGTCTCCAGAACCGAGAGCTCGATGAACACCGTCGCCGTGAGGACGTGGCTGGAGGGTAGCAGGCGGGAGTAGGCATCGATCTCGTGGGCGACGTCGGCGGAGGCGGTCAACCGCTCGGTGTAGACCATCTCCTGCACCTGGTAGCGCAGCGTCTGCTCGTTTTCGAACTCGAGGACGACGATGTCCCCGACCCGTACCCGGCGTTCGGCGCGCACCAGGATCATCTGGCTGCGCAGCCGCAGCCGGCGCTCCGCGTACGCCTGGTGGTCGGTGGTGATGTCGGCGATGGTCAGCGCCACCGTGCGATCTCCTGTCCGGAAATGCTGGGATCCGTAAACGGGCGGGCGGTCCAGGAACGGCCGAGGGCCCACGAATCGGCCGAGGGCCCACGGCGCGGGAGCGACGATGCGAGCCGGGGTGGCGACGAGGGACTACTGACATCGCCCCCGCCACCCCGGCCCGGTAGATCGAGAAACCCCGACGATCAGGCGTCGGCCGTCTCCTCGGCCGACAGCGCGTCGAGGGCCTTCTTGAACCGACCGGCGTGGGTCTTCTCCGCCCGGGCGAGGGTCGAGAACCAGTCCGCGATCTCCTCGAAGCCCTCCTCGCGGGCGGTCTTGGCGAAGCCCGGGTACATTGCGGTGAACTCGTAGGTCTCGCCGGCGACGGCGCTGGCCAGGTTCTTCGTGGTCGTACCGAGGGGCTCGCCCGTCGCCGGGTCGCCGACCTCCGCGAGGAAGTCCAGGTGCCCGAAGGCGTGACCGGTCTCGCCCTCCGCGGTGTCGCGGAACAGCGACGAGGCGTCGGTCAGCCCCTCGATGTCGGCCCGGCGGGCAAAGTAGAGGTAACGCCGGTTCGCCTGGCTCTCGCCGGCAAATGCCTCCTTGAGGTTCTCGTGGGTCTTGGTGCCGTCAAGCTTCGGCATGAAGCGCTCCTTGTGGATGGGTGTTCACTGTTGGCCGGTCCCGGCCGCGCCGCGGGCCGGGCCGGAGCCGTTCGCCTGACAGTCCGGGCACAGCCCCCGGAACCGCAGGTCGTACCCGGTGATGGCGAATCCCGAGCGACACGCGATCTGGGCCATCATCCCGTCGAGGACGGGATGATCAATATCGACCGCCCGACGGCATCCGTCGCAGACCACGTGGTCGTGACGACTCGTGTTGGCGTCGTACCGGGCCGCCGTGCCGTCGCCCAGGTTCAGCTCGAGCGCTCGGCCGGCGGATACCAGCAACGCCAGTGTGCGGTACACGGTCGCACTGCCGATCCCCGGGGATACGGTCCGCACCCGCTCGTGGACCTCGGCCGCGGTCGGATGGTCGCGGGCGGCAGCCAGCACCGCCAGCACGGCCATCCGCTGCGGAGTGAGACGAAGATCGGTCTGGTCGTTCATAGGATCACGCCCGTCGTACGGCGGTGGAACGCCCCAGGCCGCCGGCGATCACGCTCGAGGCGTCACATGGTCCGGCCGGCATCAGGATCCACCGGTTGAGAACGATTCTCAGTATCACTCCCGGGACGATCCGAAGGCAACCAGGGAGCTGTGATCCCGACCTCACCCGGCCCGGCGAGGGCCAGTCGGGCGATGCGACACGGGTCACGTCCAACGGTCCGCGGGAGGTAGCCTGCACAGGACAACTCTCACATGGCAGCGTCCACTTCCGAGGCGCCCGGAGCTCCGGGTGCCTGGAGTTCCGAGGTGCCTGGAGGGCGGTCCGCAGTTCACCGCTGGTCGGCTCGCCGCCGGTCGGCGGTGGTCACCTCTCGCGAAAGGCCCGCGGACGACATGAGCACCGTCCTCGTCTACGCCGACCGAGCGGATGTGCGCGAACACGTCCGGAACGCGATCGGCCGTCTCCCCGCCGCCGACCTCGGTCCGATCGAGTTCGTCGAGGCCACCGACGCCCCCGAGGCGATCGGCGTAGTCGATCATCACGAGGCGGATCTGTGCGTCTTCGACGCGGAGGCCACCCCCAGCGGGGGCATGGGGCTCTGCCGGCAGCTGAAGAACGAGGTCACCAACTGTCCGCCGACCATCCTGCTGGTCGCCCGCCCGGACGACCGCTGGCTCGCCACCTGGTCCCAGGCGGATGCGGTGGTCACCCATCCGATCGATCCGGGTCTACTCACCGAGGCGGTCGTGACACTGCTGCGGGCGCGTGCCGGCGGCGCCGTGGCCCGTCGGCCGCTCACCGGCGCCCAGCTCGCCCACTGAGATCCAGGGCTTCCGAGGTATGACCACCGTTGGCGCATCCCACTCCCACACCGGCCGCTCCCCCGCCGGGGCGTCCCCCGCCGGGGCTCTCCCGACCGCCGGGACGAGCTGGCCGGAGCTGATAGGAGCATTGCTAGCGGGCGAGTCCCTGGACTCCGCGCGCACCGCCTGGGCGATGCAGCAGATCATGGCGGGGGTCGCCTCGCCCGCGCAGGTGGCCGGGTTCGCGGTGGCGCTGCGGTCCAAAGGGGAGACGCCGGAGGAGATCGCCGGCCTGGTAGAGGCCATGCTGGCCAGTGCCACGCCCCTGAGCCTGTCCGAGCGGGTACGGGCCCGCGCCGTGGACACCTGCGGGACCGGTGGCGACCGTTCCCACACCGTGAACCTGTCGACGATGGCCGCGCTGGTCGTTGCCGGCGCGGGTGTGCCGGTGGTCAAGCACGGAAACCGGGCCGCGTCGTCATCCTGCGGCTCGGCGGACCTGCTCGCGGAGCTCGGTGTCGTGGTCGACCTGTCGCCGTCCGGCGTCGAGGCGTGCCTGGCTACGGCCGGCATCGCCTTCTGCTTCGCCCAGGTCTTCCACCCGGCGATGCGGCACGTCGGCGGGGTCCGGCGCGAGATCGGCGTGCCCACCGCGTTCAACATCCTCGGGCCGCTGAGCAACCCGGCCCGCCCCGGCGCGCAGGCAATCGGCGTCGCCGACGCGCGGCTCGCTCCCGTCGTCGCCGGGGTGCTGGCGGACCGGGGCACCCGGGCGCTGGTGTTCCGCGGCGACGACGGGCTCGACGAGCTCACCCCGGTGACGACGTCCGCCGTGTGGGTCGTCGCGGCCGGCGCCGGACAGCCGCGCCGCGAGCGGTTCGACCCCCGCGACGTCGGCATCCACGTCGCGGACCACGCCGCGCTGCGCGGCGCGGACGCCCGTTACAACGCCGCCGTCACCCGGTCGGTGCTCGCCGGTGAGCCCGGACCCGTCCGCGACGCGGTCCTGCTCGCCGCCGCCACCGCCCTGGTCGCCGCGGCCGGCCCCTCCGATGCCCCCGTCACCGAGCAGATCGCCGCCGCCCTGCCCCGGGCGGCCGAGGCGGTGGACTCCGGTGCCGCCCGGGCCGTCCTGGAGCGCTGGGTGACCGCGAGCCAGAGCGCCGCAGCGGTTGACGCGGCGGCGGCCACGGCTCTCTGATCCCGCCCGGGTCGGGGCCCCCGAGGGAAGGGCGACCCCGACCCGGGCGGGATCAGTCCTCGGGCACCGGCGGGTGCCAGAAGTTCTCGAAGACCAGGCAAGTCACGAACACCACGACCAGAAGCGCACCGAGAATGATCATCCAGACGCCGAAGACGAGGCCCATCGCCGCCGTCACCGAGCTGGCCCCGATGAAGAACGGATAGTAGCTGCCCGGGGTGAAGTGCCCGAGCTCCCCAGCCCCGTCGGCGACCTCCGCATCCGGCAGGTCCTGCGGGCGCATCCCGATCCGCCGGCCGGTGAAGATCAAGTATCCGCCGACGAGCAGGCCGAGCCCCGTGGTGAGGGTCAGCGCGGCCGTGCCGGTCGGGTCCTTCGACCAGAACCAGTACACCAGCGCGGCGGCCCCGGCGAAAACTCCGAAGAAGTTGAAGATGATGCCTTCCACCTTCATGCCATGGCCGCCTTAACTGATCTCGGGAGTCGCGTGGTAGTCGATCCGGCCGATCGTGGCCGGATAGTGCAGGTCGAACGCCGGGCGTTCGGAGCGGATGCGCGGCAGCGTCCGGAAGTT
>NZ_MRUJ01000415.1:0-1086 GCF_002099325.1 Frankia sp. KB5
CGATCACAGTTCTGATCGCTTTGTTCATCATCATCGGCGCAACCTCGGATCCACCGAAGAAGGACACGGCTGCGATCCGGTCAGCTTCGTCCGCGATCGTCACGCCCAGCTCGACCGTTACGCCGAGCTCGCCTGTACCGACGTCATCCGCGACGCCGGTACAGGCGACGACTCCCGCAGCGACAGTGCGTCCAACGACGGCCGCCCGGGTGGTGCTGGCTGCGCCCAGCACTGTTGCAACCCACGCCCCGGCTCCTGCACCGCAGCCTGTAACCCATGCGGCGGCTCCACCGCCCGCTACCGTAGCTCCACCACCGGCTACTACCGCAGCTCCTGCTTGTCATCCGCTGACCAGCGGCGGTCGCTGCTACCGGCCTGGCGAGTACTGCCGCAAGGCCGACCACGGTGTGCAGGGAGTGGCGGGTAACGGCGAGGCGATTGTCTGCACGGACAACAACGGTTGGCGCTGGGAGCCGGCGTAGCAGATCCGCTTTTGTAACTGCGCCTGCGGTAGTCCGGAACCAGAAAAGGCCCGTCCCCCAAGCTGGGAGACGGGCCTTTGCCGTGCTGGGACTGCTACAGGGCCGATGCCACCGCATCGTGAATCTCGCGGGCACCGGCCTGGAAACCGTCCCGGTAGCCATAATATTTGTCGATGTCGACAGCGCCGATGGCCCTTGCTGCGTCCATGACCGAGTCGTAGAAGCCCGGGATCGGCTGGCGGTGAGGGAGCTCCATCACCATTGCGACCTCGTTCAGGCTCGCAGCCACGTCCCGCGCCCACCGGCGCCCGTCGGCCTGCCCACGCTTATAGTTGCTGGCCCGCTCGGCCTCAAGCTGCTGGGCGGCATTCTCCTCGGCCTGCCGCTGGCGGTCAGCCGCAGCACGGAACCGGTCGATCGTCGACGAAAAATCGTCTGTCTCTGGCATTCCTCATCCTCCGGGTGTGCAACCGAAAACACCGGCCTTGTGCCGGTGTGCGCGGCGAGGGGGTCGTCTCGGTGTCGACCACCTCCCGCCGCAGGAACACACGTAGGTGTCCCTCCCAGCCGCGCCACGCCTAACCCAGGGCTCCGGCGAGGTAGC
>NZ_MRUJ01000416.1:0-1117 GCF_002099325.1 Frankia sp. KB5
CCGCCACGGAGAAAGCACTCGCCGCGGTGGAACGGCACTACGACCAGCGCCACCCCGACGACGAACCGACCTGGGTGTACTGGCTCGACGACAACGAGATCCAGGTCATGGCCGGCCGCTGCTACGTCGAACTCGGCCTCCCGCAACGCGCCGAACCCCTGCTGGTCGACGCGGTCGCCCGCTGCGACGAAGACCACGCCCGCGAAGCCGCCCTCTACCGCTCCTGGCTCGCCGAGGCCTACCTGCAGACAGGCGATCTCGGTAGGGCCGTCGAAGAAGCCACCCACGTCGTCCGCCTCGACGCCCGCGCAGGATCGGCCCGCACCTCCGACCGGGTCCAACACCTGCGCGCCCGCCTCGCCGCGTTCCGTGCCGATCCGGCGGTCCGCGCGTTCGAGGACCTCTATGAATCCGAAGCCGATCTACCAGGCATCCCGCGCCGCCCCGGCTGACCGGCTCGCCAGCAGCCAGCGGCACAGCGAGAACGTCGCGATCCTCCACACCGCACGCCACCCACTCCCGCCCGCCGGGGACTCATGGTGCAGGACTGCCTAGTACTGACTGGCTGGGAGGTGAGGGCACGAGGCCGGCGGCGGCTCCGATGAGCGCGACCGTCTGTTCGAGCGTGGAGTGTTCTGGGACGACCTGTTCGCCGTCCGTTCCAAGTAGATCACTGGGTAGGTACCAGCCGCGCATGTCCTCGCCGGTGAACTCAGCCGCCTGCGGCCGGGTGGCATGACGGCGCAGAGTCTCCTCCAGTGACACGTCGAGGTAGAAGACGAAGCTCGGGCCCCGATGCGCCCGAATCAGTTCTTCGAACATCGTGGCGTAGCGGGCTGCGGCGAGGATGCCCTCCAGCACGACGTGGAAGCCATGATCAAGACAGAATCGTGCGGTCTGATCTATCAGCGCCGGGGCGAAGCCGCCGGGATCGTCGCGCTCTCGCAGCACCACCCGGCGCAGGTAGTCAGCTCGACCAGCGCGACACCGCGCCCCGCTCGCGCTCGTAGCGTCCGTGCGACCGAGCTCTTACCCGCTCCCGAGTTGCCGCGGATCACCACCAGTGTGGTCGTCGCCGACTCTGCCACCGCGTTGTCCGGCACCTCCACGATGCTGC
>NZ_MRUJ01000417.1:0-964 GCF_002099325.1 Frankia sp. KB5
AAGAACACCTTGAACGAGGCGATGAGGACAAACGACTGGACGACCTGGATACCCAGGCAGCCGAAGAACGCCCGCCACCACCAGAACGCCATCTTCTCGGTCAGCGGRTGGCCGTGCCCGGCCAGCGCTATCGGCGCCGCGCCGATGAGCGCCACCTCGATGGTGATCCGGGCGATGTACGTGCACAGCAACGCGACGATGGAGCCGGCAAGAAAAAGGCCGAGAAAGATGACGAAGACGCTGCGGCCGAGGCCGCCCGGAGTCGGCGCGATCGACCCGAGGACGATGTTCCTCAGCTGCCCGGCGGCGGTGTCTGGATTCAGCCCCTGACCGAGAATCGCGCCGGGCAGCACGTTCGCGCCCTGGATGGCTTTCGTGGCCAGGAACTGCGACAGCCCGGACGCGAGGAAACCCACCGGGATACGCGGAGCGATCTCTTTGATCGAGATGCGGGACTGGACCGTCCCCAACGACATGACGGTGATCCCACCGAACATGATCAGCGTGCCGTAGGCGGTGGCACTGATCGCCCACGACGTCGACCACATTTCACCGATCGCGGGAAGCTGGGACGGTTCCGGCGTGGTCAGCAACGTGCGGCCCAGCAGATCCAGCAGCGGGTTGAGCGCGGCGGTCACCAGCGTACGGAAAAATGCGGTAATGGCGTTGTTGATCGCGTTGGTAATCCATCCGACGATCCCGCCGCCGCCGCCGCCGCCGTCCCCGTCGCCGTTGCCTGGCGCCGGGGGCGTCGTGTGCGGTACCGGTGGAGCCGGGACCTGGGGCGTGGTTGTGCAGTCCGGGTTGTCGGCCGGGCACGGCTCGGCGGGAGCGCCGGTGCTGCCCGTGCCACCGTCGTCGGGCGGGGTGTCCGGGGTGTCGGGTGTGGCATCCCCGCCGGAGGGAGCCGGTGTCGCCGGCGGCTCCTGGCCCGGAGGAACCGGGGACGGTCCAGGCTGCGGGT
>NZ_MRUJ01000418.1:0-1073 GCF_002099325.1 Frankia sp. KB5
CCCAGGCAATCCGACACCACGCGCGGCGCCCCGAACGACCACTAGAGACGATCAAGAGCCTTGCTTGCTAACCGACAACTTTGCCGGGGCCCTGGGGTCAGGACAGGGACCGGGGGCCTGAGCCCGGCAGGACGGGCAGCACCGGGCAGCGCCGCTTTCTGGCCCTACAGCCGATTTCTGGCCTACAGCCGGCTGCAGCCGGGTGTCTCTCGGCCGCGGCCCGCAGTTTTCGGGCCGRCGAGGCAGGGGTAGAGGCAAGGCATAGTCAATTGGACGCAAAGGTGATAGCCGGCCGGCCTGGCCGGAAGGAGTGAGGATCATGACACTACCCGTACGACGCGGAGAAGGCCTGGGAACGCTGGCACGGTGGGATCCGTTCCGGGAGATCGAGGACGCCTGGACCCGCATGGGCAATCTGCTCGGCGACGTCATAGGCGGCGTCGAGGGCCGTCCGGCGCGGTTGCTGGGCGGCATGGTGCAGCCGGTCGACATTGAGGAGACCGAGGACGCGTTCGTGATCGATCTCGATCTTCCCGGGGTGCGCCGGGAGGACATCTCCGTGGACCTGCGTGACAACGAGCTGTTCGTCACCGGTGAAATCAAGGAGCGGGAACGCACGGGAGTACTGCGCCGCCGTAGCCGCCCGGTGGGCCGGTTCGAGCACCGCATCGCCGTGCCGGGTGACATCGATCCGGAATCGGTGCACGCCACCCTGGCCGACGGAGTACTCACCATCCGGCTGGCGAAGGCCAAGCGGAGCCAGCCCAAGCACATCGAGATCAGCACCGGCCCCGAGGGCCAAGGCACCGGCCCCGAGGGCCAAAGCTGACTGAGCGCCTGGTATACAACTGAGCGCGCCTGGTACCCGGACCCGCCAGCGCGCCCTCCACCGGGACCCCGGCAGACCCGGCCTGTCCAGCCGGTCGGCTTGCCCCGCCAGCAGGCGATACCGACGATTTGTAATTAAGGTTTTGCATGTCGCGAGGATGGGCCTGCGATGTTTGCGGAGTCCGGTCGCGGTAAACATTCAGCTTCATTGTTGATGTTGCTGTGAGTGGTTGGCGCTCGTTCCG
>NZ_MRUJ01000419.1:0-1072 GCF_002099325.1 Frankia sp. KB5
GTAGAGGCCCTGCACGAGCTGGTACGACGTGCTCGACGGGTTGTCACCGTCGAAGGCGTGCAGCCAGCCGTCCACCCGGACCTGGACATGGCTGAACATGCTGTGCGCGATCACGGCACCGAACAGAAACAGCACGAAGCCGACCAAGAGCCACGATACCCGCTCGGTGGCGACGTAGAGGACGACCATGAACATTCCGAAGAACAGCAGGGACGAGCCGAGGTCCTTCTGCACGATCAGGATGCCCAGGCTCGCCAGCCACGCCACCAGTACCGGCCCGAGGTCGCGGGCGCGCGGGATCCCCATCCCGAGAAAGGAGCGGGAGGCCACCGAGAGGACCTCGCGTTTGTTGACCAGATAGCCGGCGAAGAAGATCAGAAGAATGATCTTCGAGACTTCGCTCGGCTGGAAGGAGAACGGCCCGATCCGCAGCCAGAGGCGCGCGCCGTTGATGGTCGCGCCGATGYCCGGCGCGATCGGCAGCACCAGACCGACCAGACCGACCAGGCCGGYCGTGTAGGCGTACCGGGCGAGCGAGAGATGATCGCGTACCAGCGCCAGCACCAGGATGAAGACGATGACCGCCAGCAGGGTCCAGACGAGCTGCGTCTGCGCGGCACCGGGCGGAATGTGGGTTCCCGCCCGCTCGGCGGCATCCGCCTTGGCGAGGTCGAGCCGATAGATCATGACCAGGCCCAGGCCGTTGAGCGCGACGACGACCGGGAGCAGCACCGGGTCGGCGGCCGGCGCGAACCTGCGTACCGCCAGGTGGGCCAGCGCCCACAGGCAGAAGAAGCCGAGACCGATGGAGAAGATCCCGAGCGAGACCTGGCCGATGTCGGCGAAGGTCAACGCGGCGAGCGCGCTGGTCGCGAGCACGCCGGCGAAGATCATCAGGATGAGCTCCCGGCGCCGGTACGGCGGGAGGTTGGTGCCGGTGGGCAGCGGGAAACCGGCGAAGGTCGCGGTGAGGTCCGCCGACCTCGGCCTGCGTAGCGGAGGTAGGGGGATCGGCGGGCGGGTCATCGCTGGCCTGAGATCACGGTGAGGGGGTGGGGACGGGTGTGGTCGG
>NZ_MRUJ01000420.1:0-1049 GCF_002099325.1 Frankia sp. KB5
GCGCCGGCCCGCGCCGGGGCAGTCAGCCAGATACCGACGTTGCCAGAAACGGAGCACGGCTGTGTCCGACCGTCGAATCGACATCAATGTCAATATCACCGTGACCGTCTCGGTCGCCGAGCCGGACGACGCGGAGAGCTACTCGTTCGACGAGCTGGGCGACGAGGCGAAGGAACGCGCAATCCGGGAAATCACGGAGCGACTGCTCGGACCGTGGTGGGACCAGCATGACAACGATCGGCTACAGGAGACGATCGTCTACACGCTCGCCCAGGAACTCAAAACGCCCGGTTGGGACACCTACGGCTGCGGCGACTTCCCTGGTATCAGTGGGGTGGAGTTCACATCCTGGTCCATCGGAAGCTACGACGACCAGGTCACCCTCAACGGTCGGCTCACGCGTGAGAACGCGCCAGCCCTCCCATGGACAGACCAAATCTCCGCCGTCCAACTGGGCGAGCGTGACCTCGGCCAGATCTACGTGTGGGAGTCCGAGGACCACGACACCGGCGTCGGCGGCGACGCGATAGAAGCGATCGAAACGGCGGTACGCGACGCGATCGCCGCCGCGTTGAAAGCGGGCCAGGAAGAATACGAATACATAGGCAGCAGAGAAGCAGTGACCGAACTGCTCGCGGCCAGCGACTACGAGTTCTACGAGGATGGCAGCTTCTGGGGATGACCCATGCTCGACGTCGGAAACGCGGGCGTGTCACTGGGCGGAAGGTGCCCGATGTGGCATATCGCTGACCAGGCCCGTCAAGAAGGGGGCAACGTCATGGACCCGGAGCGGCACCTACGCGAGACACTCGTTCCGCACCCGGAGGCGGTCAGGGCCGCGACAGCCCAGGCGAACAAGCCGCTCTACAGCGTAGCCCTGGCCCACAACAAGTACCCCTCCTTCTGGACCACCGATGTCCGGGTCGAGGCTTTCCCACGCCTGTTCGAYGATCGCAGTGAGCCTTTCCCGGTAACGATTCGTCACGTGACGTGATCGCAATGGTGTGTTGGTGTGTTGGGTGTCAGGCGGTTCTGCGGTGCTCGGTGTG
>NZ_MRUJ01000043.1:0-2641 GCF_002099325.1 Frankia sp. KB5
ACGACATGCTTTAGGTAATACACACCGGAAGGCGAACTGTCGATCAGGCGAGTACTCAAAGATCCAGGTCAGACCGTCCTGAACCAGCCACCGGCCAGCTCAACGGACTCCAAAGATCAACTTATCTAGGAAACTCCCGCTAGCCCCTGACGCCCCGGCGCACCAGGTCCGGATGTCGCATTCTCCGTGATGGGCGGTACAGGTCCCGGCGGCCTGCGACGCGCGCCAGGGTGACCAGGAGTAYGACACCGGCGATCACGTAGGCGTTCGTGAGGAGGATGGTCGGGTCGCGGCGGTGCGGCCAGTTCTGGTCGTGTGGCGTGATCCACCAGACGGGGGAGGCCACGAACAACACGTAGCCGGCGAGCGCCGCTCCGACGTACCGGCGTGAGGCTCGGCCGTCGGTGCCGTCGGTGCCGTGGGTGGCGTGGGTGGCGTGGGTGGCGTGGGTGGCGAGCCAGAGCAGCGTCGGCACCGCCCACACCCAGTGGTGACTCCACGAGATCGGCGAGACCAGCAGTCCGGTGACCGCACAGGCGAGCAGGCCCGCGACGGGCTCCCCGCGCCGGTGCAGCCGCACCGCGAGCACCAGCCCGGCGACGGCGACCGCGGCCACCACCAGCCGGTGGATCTGGACGACCGACGCGCCGTCTCCCCAGATCCGGGTCATCGCGCCGGACAGCGACTGGTTGCCGGCGTACGTGACCGAGCCGATCCGGCCCGGATCCGCGAACACCCCGCCCCAGTAGGCGCGGGACGCCGCGGGTGCCAGCGCGAACGCCACGGCATGGGCCGCGAGAAACGTCCCCGCCGCTGCGATCGCCACCCGGCGCCGGCCGGCCAGCCACAGGTAGGCCACGAAGATCAACGGAGTCAGTTTCACCGCCGCGGCGAGACCTGTGAGAGCACCGGGTGGCAGTCGGGCGAACGGTGTGGACCGCCGTCCGGGCCCGGCATCGAGCCAGACCGCCAGCATCAGCAGGATGTTGACCTGCCCGAAGATGATGGTGCTGCGAACCGGTTCCGTCGCGAGCGCCGCCACCAGCAGCAGCGGCGGCGCCCAGCGCGAGCCCAGTGCCCGCCCGACCCCGGYGGCCCGCGCGGTGTCGGTCGGCGGGATGAGCCAGGCTCGCAGCCTGGACAGCAGCAGGATGAGTGCCGCGACGGTCAGCGCGGCCCAGACGACCTCAGCCACCCCCAGGGGGATGGCGGCGAACGGCGTGAACAGCACCGCCGCGATCGGTGGGTAGGTGAAGGGCAGGCCGGCCGCCGTACGCACCTGGTAAAGGGCGGACCCGTCCCAGACAGCCTGCCCCCCCAGCCGGTAGACAGCGAAGTCGGTCTGCGGCTGCGGTGCGATCATCACCGCGAGCACCACCAGCGCGGCGACGACGCCCGTGGTCACGACGGGCGCCGTCGGTCGCGCCGAGGCGACCGGCACCGGTCCCGGGCCTGCCGTCTCCCCGTTGGGGCAGGCGGTAACGGTTGCCGGGCCCATGGTTCTCGCTTGCCGCATGCGTTCGGCATAGCACCCCGAGGCGGTCCGCCAGCAGGGAGCCCGGCAGCCACCATCCGCCGTTCATCCCGGCGCCATCCGCCGGTAGCCGCCGGTAGCCGCCCGGCGCCGAGGCAGGACACCGCGGGCCGGGCCGGCGCCCGTGGGCTCCGACATCCATACAGGACAGGTATTGTTCACCGGGTGCTCCCGGGCGCGCTGCCTGTTGGCGATGTAGAAACGTCAGGCTTTATACCGGAATGGACGAGATAGAGTGCGCCGCGCCGCACGGAACCGCCCGACCGGGCGATCCTGCTCGACGCTGTTCGTCGCGCCCCGGTAGGGGCGTCGGCGGACGCCTCGACGGAGGTATCGTCCTGCTCGCGGGATGTGGGACCGCCGGATCGGTGCTGGTGGTGCTGGTGGCGGGGCGACTGGCCCTGCAGCCCGGAGTTGTGACCCCGTCACGCTGGTTCGGGCTGCTCGACCCGGTGCCGTTCGACCGCCCCTCTCCGCTACCCGCTTTTATGATCATCGGGGTGGCGTTGCTCGTCGGCGCATGGTTCCGGTTGTGCCAGCGCGCGCACCACGGCGACCTGTCGGTCCCGCGGATAGGCCTCGTCATCGGCTTCTGGGCCGTTCCGGTGCTGCTCGGCCCGCCGATCCTCAGCCTCGACGTCTACTGCTACACCGCGCAGGGGACGATGCTCGCCGCCGGGCTCGACCCCTACGCCGCCGGGCCCACCGCGCTCGGCRCCCGTCCCATCCTGCTAGCCGTCGATCCGATCTGGAGATCATCGCTGTCGCCCTACGGGCCGGTCGCCCTCGGCTACTTCCGGCTGGTGACCGCGCTTGCGGGCGGTGACGTCCTGCGCGCGGTCCTGCTGCACCGGATCGTCGCGGGGGCGAGCGTCGTCGTGATGGCGGTGTGCGTGGTGCGGGTGTCCTCCGCGGCGCGACGGCCCTGGGCGCTGGCGTTCTGCGCGGGTAGTCCGATCGTGCTGCTGCAGCTCGTCGGCGCGATCCATCTTGAGGCCATCCTGCTGGCGCTGCTTGCCAGCGGCCTGACGGCGGTGTACCGCGGCAGGCCGGTGCTCGGTCTCGTCCTCATCACCGCGGCCGCGCTGGTGAAGTGGCCCGCGGCCC
>NZ_MRUJ01000044.1:0-61110 GCF_002099325.1 Frankia sp. KB5
CGCCCTGACCTGCGGCATCGCCGTGGCCTTGGCCGCCCGGCGTCGTCTCGCCAGCGTGCCCTGAGCGCGGCGCCCGTGCCCTGAGCGCGGCGCCCGTGCCCTGAGCGCGGCGCCCGTTGCGTCCGTCGCCGGGCCTCACGCCTCGTCGGCGGCCCGGCGCAACTCCTCGATGTCGAGCTTCGACATCTTCAGCATCGCCTGCATCGCCCGCTGGGACCGGCCCGGGTCGGGATCGTCAAGGAGCTCAGACAGGGCCGTGGGCACGATCTGCCAGGACAGCCCGTACCGGTCCTTGAGCCACCCACACGGTCCTGCCTCGCCACCGTCGGTCAGCCGGTCCCAGTACTCGTCGATCTCGGCCTGGGAACCGCAGCCGACCTGCAGCGAGATCCCCTCCGAGAAGGTGAACTCGGGTCCGCCGTTCAGCGCGACGTACTCCTGGCCATCCAGTTCAAACCGGACGGTCATGACCGTGYCCTCGGGACGGGGCCCGGCCGGGCCGTAGCGGGTGATGTCGACGATCCGCGAGTTCGGGAAGATCGACGTGTAGAACCTGGCCGCCTCCTCGCCCTGAGTGTCGAACCACAGACATGGCGTGATTGCTGGCATCCTCCGGTCCTTCCTGTCTGGATGAGAAGCGCGCGGCCATTTCCCGCACGAGCTTTTCCCGAAGAGCTTTTCCCGAAGAGCGTCGTGGTACCCCTGGATCAGGGGCGAAAGCGGTCCGGGTCGGCCGCAGCCCAGTCCGCGGCCCAGTCCGCCGGCGGCTCGACGAGCAGTTCCCCGGGTTCGAGCCACTCGTACAGCTCGGCGTAGCTACGGGTGTCGGTGTGGGTGACCCGGCGCATCAGCATCCCCGGATGCAGCTGTTCGGGACCGGCGCAGCCCAGCGAGGCGATCATCTGTACCGCCTGGGCCACCGCGGCCTGCTGGTAGCGGCGCACCCGCTCGCCCTTGTCCGCGACGTCCACCGCGCGGGCGCGGCGCGGATCCTGGGTGGCCACCCCGACCGGGCAGGTGTTGGTGTGACAGCGTTGCGCCTGGATACAGCCGACCGCCATCATCATCGCGCGGGCCGCGTTGGTGTAGTCGGCGCCCTGGGCGAGCCGTTTGACGATGTCCACCCCGGTGGCAATCTTGCCGCTCACCCCGATCCGGACCTGGTCTCGCAGGCCGACGCCGACGAGTGCGTTGTGCACCGTCATCAGGCCCTCGGTGAGCGGAGTACCGACGTGGTCCTCGTATTCCAGCGGCGCGGCGCCGGTGCCGCMCTCACCTCCGTCGACGACGATGAAGTCGGGGGTGATCCCCTCGGCCAGCATCGCCCGGCAGATCGCGAGCAATTCCCGCCGGGGCCCCATACACAGTTTGAATCCCGTGGGCTTGCCACCCGCGAGCTCCCGCATCCGGGCGATGAACAGCACCAGTTCCMGCGGAGTCGAGAAGACCCGGTGTCCCGGCGGGCTGACACAGGTCACCCCGGCCGGGACACCGCGGGCCCGCGCGATCTCGGCGCTGACCTTCGCCGCGGGCAGGATGCCGCCGAGGCCGGGCTTGGCGCCCTGGCTCAGCTTCAGCTCGACCATCCGGACCGACGGAAGAGCCGCCTTGTCCTTGAACAGCGCCGGGTCGAAGTCGCCGTCCGCCGTGCGAGCACCGAAGTAGCCGCTGCCGATCTCCCAGACGAGGTCGGCGTGGTAGCGCAGGTGATGCTCGGTGAGACCGCCCTCCCCGGTGTCATGGGCGAAACCGCCCGCCGCCGCGCCGCGGTTCATCGCGAGCACGGCGTTGCCCGATAACGCTCCGAAGCTCATCGCCGAGATGTTGAGCAGCGCCATGTCATACGGCTGGGTGCAGTCCGGGCCGCCGATGCGCACCCGGGGCGGCGGGGTGCCTGGCGCAACCGCCAGTGGCACCGTCGAATGCAGCAGGTACTCGTAGCCGACCGCGTTGACATCGCGCTCGGTGCCGAACGCCTGGTCGCTGTGGATGCCCTTCGCGCGTTCGTAGATGCTCGTCCGGATGTCGCGGTCGAACGGGCGGCCGTCGTAGTTGCGTTCGATGAAGTACTGCTGGATCTCCGGCCGGATGGACTCCAGCATGAAGCGGAGGTGGCCGAACACCGGGTAGTTCCGCAGGATTGCGTGCCGGCGTTGCGTGACGTCGTGGACGGCCAGGGCGAGCAGGGCGCCGGACACGGCGGCGGCCCCCCACCAGTCCGCCGACCACCACAGCCCGGCGGCGATTGCCGCCGCCATGAGCCCCGCCAGGGCCGGCAGTATCCCGAACGAGAACATCGCGATCCTTCCCTGCACCGGCCCCGTGCGCAGGCTGTGCGCGGGCCGCGGCCGGCGGAACCCGGCCGATCTGCCTGGACCCGTCGGGTCCGGCGCCTTCGACGCTATACGCCGGACGGTTCACGAGGTGTTCCACGGCCGCGCCGCGGCCGCGGGGACACGCAATGGGCGGGAACTCGCAATGGCGAGCTGGCCGTCGGCGAACAGGGTAACTCCCTGTTCACAACAACTTTCACAGCACTCCGGAATGTCGGCCTCTTTCTCTCGGGCATCGGACCACCGGGGCACCGACGAGGTGCTCGATCCGGGAGAAAGTTTCACCCCAACTTTCCGCAAGGCGGGATCCTTCCTCCACCGCTGTCGTTTCCACTCGAACCTGGATGACTTCAACCAGCCGGTCGCACCTGGGCCGGAGGGCGGCATCCAGGACGCCAACGGCAACTTCGGAACGCCTATGATGGGGGTCATAACCGTGTCGGACAAAAAGCGGTAGACGTCATCAAGCGGTAGACGTCATCGAGGGCCGGCATCATTGAGGTGTGCTGGAAGGAGCGGCACCACATCGTCAACATCCTGGACCGGGATGACGGTCGGCAGCGATGAATCCCGGGTGTCCACGGCCCAGGTGTCGAGACCGATCACCGTCTTCCCGGTCCGGAGCGCGAAGGAGATCTCACTGAGCGTTCCCCAGCTTCCGCCGACGGCGACCAACGCGTCGCTGCCGCGGACGAGCAGGCCGTTGCGCAGCTCGCCCATCCCGGTCGGGAGGCTGACGGTGAGATGGTCGTTTCCCTCGTCCCGGGACAGGCCCGGCAGCAGCCCGATCGTCGTCCCGCCGCATCCGTCCGTCCCGCCACACCCGTCCGTCCCGCCACACCCGTCGATCCTCCCGCCGGTGAGCCGGTCGGGCGACCGCGCGCCGCATCGGACACGCCGCGCCCTGCACGCTTCGTCACGTTTTATCGAGGCCCGGCGGGATAGTAGAGACCCTGGTGGGCCCGTCGGCCCCACCAGCAGGGCCGACGGGCCGGACGGACGGGTCGGACGAGAGTGGCCGCGCGGGTGGGCCGGGCTAGGCGTCGGGTTGAGGTGTCGGGTGGCGGCCGGTACCCGACGATGACAAGGGTGGGGGTGCAGGTCCGTGGCGAGTAGCGCGGGATTCTTCCCGAGGCGGGTCATATCTGTGACACGCATGCGTAACCGGCCGGCCGTAGCGTAGCCCGCCATGAGCGACGCACGAATCGTGGCCGTCGGCGTCGAGGAGGAATTTCACATCCTCGATCTCACTACCCGTCAGCTCGTTCCCAGGGCCGAGGAGGTCCTCCGTCGACTCGACGGGGACTCGTTCTCTCCAGAGCTATTGAAATCGGTTGTCGAGACGAACAGTCAGCCGACGGCGGATCTGCTGGAGCTGCGGACGAACCTGCTCGATCTGCGGCGGCGACTCGCGGAGGTGACCRGCGAGCTCGGGCTCGGGCCGGCCGCCGCGGGCACCGTGCCGATCGTGGACATGGATCTGCTCGACGTCTCCCGGGACGACCGTTACGAGCAGATGACCGAGGACTACCAGATCGTCGCGCGCGAGCAGCTCATCTGCGGCGCCCAAGTGCACGTCGACGTGGCCGACCGCGACCTCGCGATGGCCGTCGTCGCCTGGACCGCGCCGTGGCTGCCGATGCTGCTGGCGCTCTCGGCCAGCTCGCCGTTCTGGATGGGCGCCGACAGCGGCTACGCGAGCATGCGCACGCTGGTGTGGCAGCGCTGGCCGACCGCGGGGGTCGCCGGGTCCTTCCGGACCGCCGCGGAGTACGACCAGCTCGTGGCAGACCTGATCAAGTCCGGGGTGATCAGCGACCCGGGGATGGTCTACTTCGACGTCCGCCCGTCGGCCCACCTGCCCACCGTCGAGCTGCGCATCTGCGATGCCTGCCCGGACGTCGACAACGTCATCCTTATCGCCGGGCTGTTCCGGGCGCTGGTGTGCCAGGCCATCGAGGAGATCGAGGCCGGCGGCCAGGCCCCGCCGCCACGCGCGGAGCTGCTGCGCGCGGCGACCTGGCGGGCGGCCCGGTCCGGCCTGGAGGGCGACCTCGTCGACATCCTCGGTGCCGGCCCGATACCGGCCCAGGCCATGCTGCGCCGGCTGCTCACCGAGGTCCGCCCGCAGCTCGAACGGTTCGACGACTGGGAGCTCATCGACAACCTGGCCGAACAGGCCGTCGGCCGGGGCAGCTCGGCGCACCGCCAGCGCCGGGCCTTCGCCCGTCGGGGTCTGCTCACCGACGTCGCGGATCTGGTGCTGGCCGAGACCCGCGACGTCCCGCCCGCGGGGGCGGCGGCCGCGCTGGGGAGCGCGCCCGCTGTGTCCGCCTCCGACCAGATCGCGCCGCGGCTGCTCGAGCGCTACCAGCCGACCGGGTACGACGAGATCGTCGACGCCCGCGGCGCGGTCCGTCCCCAGTACCGGGCCGTCATGCGCACCTTGGAACGGCTCGGCCCGGGCATCCTCGACGAACGGGTCGGGACGCGCGAGGCCGAGCAGAACGACCGGGGGATCGTCTTCCGGGCCTCGGGGGACTCCGCCAGCCGTCCCTTTCCGTTCGACCTGGTCCCGCGGATCATCGCCGCCGACGACTGGACGACCCTGACGACCGGGCTGAGCCAGCGGGTCCGGGCCCTGGAGGCGTTCCTGCACGACATCTACGGCGAGCGGGCGGCCGTCGCCGACGGGATCGTGCCGGCCTGGGTGGTCAACGACGCGCCGAGCCTGCGCCACGGCGGTCGCGCCGTCGGCCCGGACGCCATCCGGGTGACCGTCGCCGGCATCGACCTGGTCCGCGGCGGCGACGGCGGCTGGCTGGTGCTGGAGGACAACCTGCGCGTGCCGTCCGGTATCGCCTACGCCATGGAAGGCCGGCGGCTCGCCGAGTCGGTGCTGCCGGAGCTCGGTCCGCCGGCCGGCATCCTGCGACTGGACGGCATACCCGCCCTGCTGCACGAGGCGCTGGTCGCGGCGGCCCCGGCGGCGGCGACGGGGGACCCGGCGGTGGCCGTGCTGACCGGCGGGAAGACCGACGCGGCGTACTTCGAGCATTCCCTGCTCGCCGAGAAGATGGGCGTCGCGCTGGTGGAACCGGCGGATCTGCTGGTCGACGACAACGACGTCGTCTACCGGATCGACGGCTCCCGGCGGTGCCGCGTCGACGTCCTCTACCGCCGGATGGACGAGGACGACCTGTTCGGCGCCCTCGGAGCCGCCGGCACCCCGCTGGGGCTCCCGCTGCTGCGCGCGATCCGGGCCCGCCGGGTCGGCATAGCGAACGCTCTGGGTAACGGGGTGGGTGACGACAAGGTCGTCTACGCCTACGTCCCGCGGATGGTCACCTACTACCTGGGCGAGCAGCCGGTGCTCGATGACGTGCCGACCTATGTCTGCGGCGACCCGGAGCAGTGTGAACACGTGCTGGACAACCTCGATCAACTGGTGGTGAAACCGGTCGACGGGTACGGCGGGTCCGGCGTGGTCATCGGGCCGCACGCCGAGCCCTACCGGCTTACCGAGGTCCGCGAGCGGATCCTGGCCAATCCCCGGCAGTGGATCGGCCAGGAACTGGTGTCGCTGTCGACCCATCCGACCTGGCATGACAGCCATCTCGAACCCTGCGCGGTGGATCTGCGGGTCTTTGTCTACGCCGGGCGGGAGCCGCGGGTGGTGCCCGCGGCGCTCAGCCGGGTGGCGCCTCCCGGCAGTCTGATCGTCAACTCCTCGCAGGGCGGGGGATCCAAGGACACCTGGATTCCCCGCCGTTAGCCGGTGATTCCCCGCCGTCAACCGTTCCGTGGCCGATACTCTCCGTAGTCGGATCCAGGGTGGCCCGGTCTTCCGTCGCGGGATGCGCTGCGGTTCMGTGCGGGATGCGCTGCGGTTCCGTGCGGGTTGGCGACCGAGGGAGTTGGCAACATCGCGGACACTGTTGTGAAATCTCCGTCCTCGAAAGTGAGGTCGTAGTCAACGGCTGCGGTATCGGGAAGGAAGCCTCGGGGAATGGATCTCGCCTGACCTCATCGATCGACGGGAGCGCACATGTGCGGGCTGAGTGGCGAGCTGAGATTCGACGGCCGGGGAGCGAACGTCGACGCGGTGGTGCGGATGACCGCGACGATGGTGCCGCGGGGCCCGGACGGCGTGGGAGTATGGTCCGCCGGCCCGGTCGCGTTCGGGCACCGTCGCCTGAAGATCATCGATTTGTCCGAGTGCGGTGCCCAGCCCATGGTGGACAACGAACTCGGCCTGACCACGGTGTTCAACGGGTGCATCTACAATTATCAGGAGCTGCGTGACGAGCTGATCGCGGCCGGCTACCGCTTCTTCTCCACCTCCGACACGGAGGTGATCGGCAAGGCGTACCACCGGTGGGGGAGACGCTGCGTCGACCACTTCGCCGGGATGTTCGCCTTCGCCATCGCCGAGCGGGACAGCGGACGGCTGATCCTCGCCCGGGACCGGCTCGGCATCAAGCCGCTCTACCTCACCGGGAACAGCGAGCGCCTGCGGTTCGCCTCCACCCTGCCGGCCCTGCTCGCCGGCGGCGGCGTCTCCTCCGACATCGACCTGGTCGCCTTTCACCACTACCTGTCGTTCCACTCCGTGGTGCCCGCACCGCACACGATTCTGGCCGGGGTGCGCAAGCTGCCCGCGGCGACCGTGCGGGTGGTGGAGCCGGACGGCACCTCGACCGACGACCTGTACTGGCGTCCCAGCTTCACCCGCGATCCCGCGCACGCGGACTGGACCGCCCGTGACTGGCAGGACGCGATCGCCGAGCGGCTGCGCCTCGCGGTGYGCCGCCGGATGGTCGCCGATGTCCCGGTCGGCGTGTTGCTGTCCGGTGGGCTGGACTCCAGTCTGATCGTCGCGCTGCTCGCCGAGGCGGGGCAGAAGGATCTCGCGACCTTCAGTGTCGGGTTCGAGGCCGTCGGCGGCGAGCCCGGCGACGAGTTCGTCTACTCCGACGTCATCGCCCGGTACTTCGACACCGACCACCATCAGATCCGGGTGCCGGGGACGAGGCTGCTGCCCGCCGTCGACGCGGCCGTCGCCGCGATGAGCGAGCCGATGGTCAGCCACGACTGCGTGGCCTTCTACCTGCTCTCCCAGGAGGTCTCCCGGCACGTCAAGGTCGTGCAGTCGGGGCAGGGCGCCGACGAGGTCTTCGCCGGGTATTCCTGGTATCCGCCGCTGGCGGGTGTTGGGCGGACCGACGCCGTCGACGCCTACCTGCGGGTCTTCGCCGACCGACCGCACCGGGACCTGCCCGCGATGGTGGAGCCGCACCATCTCATCGAGGCCGATGCCAGCCGGCACTTCGTCGCCTCCCACTTCGCCCGGCCGGGCGCCGAAACCGCCGTTGACGCCGCGCTGCGCATCGACTCGACGATCATGCTCGTTGACGACCCCGTGAAACGGGTCGACAACATGACGATGGCCGCGGGGCTTGAGGCCCGCACCCCGTTCCTCGACCACGAGTTGGTCGAGCTCGCCGCAGCCTGCCCGCCGGAGCTGAAGCTCGCCTCCGGCGGCAAGGGTGTGCTCAAGAACATCGGCCGCCCGCTGATGCCGGTCGACGTCATCGACCGACCCAAGGGGTACTTCCCGGTGYCGGCGATCCGCCATCTCGACGGGCCGTTCCTGGACCGGGTGCGCGAGGCGCTCACCGATCCGGCRGCGAAGGCGCGGGGTCTGTTCCGGCCGGTGTGGGTCCAGACGATGCTCGCCGCCCCGAACGACAACCGCACGGCGCTCGGCGCGAACGCCCTGTGGCAGGCCGCGCTGCTCGAGATGTGGCTCCAGACCCACACGGTCGCATGATCTACGTACATCGCACGACCCACGTACATCGCACGACCGAGTCGCATGATCCCTTGGAGTGACATGATCCGACCCGCGGTGGTGGCGCAGCCGGTGGTGGGACGGCCGGTGGTGGCGCACACCGTCGACTCCGGGCGTCCCGGCGATCTGTCCGACGCCTGGGTCGCGGCGGCGAGCTGTCGCGCACCGAGTACCGGCCCGCATGGTCGGCTCGCCTTCGTCGGCGATCGCGGCGGCGCCCCCGCGCTGTGGATCCGGGACCCGGATGGCCGGGAGCGCCCGGTTGACACCGGCCCCGGTCATGTCCGGGCGGTCCTGTGGTCGCCGACCGACGACCGGATCGCCGTCCACGTCGCGCCGGGCGGCGGGGAGCTCACCGAGGTCCGGACCGTCCGGGCGGACGGCGGTGACCTGCGCCACCTGGCCGGCGGCGGGAGGCGGGCCGCCACCCCAGCCCGCTGGACCGACGACGGCCACGGCCTCGTCGTGACCGAGTCCGACCGCTCCGATCCGTCCGGCCGCACCGCCGCGGTGCTGATCGACTCCGACGGGCGACGGACCCGCCTCGCCGCCGGAGTGGCGCTGCAGGTGTGCGACGTCGTCGTTCTCCCCGACCCCGCGCCGGACGGGACGGGGAGCGGCGGTCCGGGGCGGGGCCCGGCCGGTGGCGGGT
This sequence comes from Frankia sp. KB5, assembly GCF_002099325.1. Taxonomy (NCBI): domain Bacteria; kingdom Bacillati; phylum Actinomycetota; class Actinomycetes; order Frankiales; family Frankiaceae; genus Frankia; species Frankia sp. KB5. The sequence continues at coordinate 8,840 of NZ_MRUJ01000044.1, forward strand.
ACCGCCTGCTGCTGCGGGAGGGCCCCCGTGGCGTCCGGCGGGTGCTCGTGGTCGACACCATGATCGCAGCCAGGGAGGGGATCGCAGCCAGGGRGGGGATCGGCGGGTCATGGCAGGTGCCCGGCGGGACGGCGACCACCGTGACCGGTCGGTTCGTCGCCGACGGCCGTCGCCTGCTGCTGCTGTGCGACATCGGGCGGGACCGGGCCGCGTTGTTCGACGTCCCCGTCGACCCCACGGGCGATCCGACCGGCGGGCCGCGGGTCCTCGCYGCCCGGGATGACGCCGATCTGGAGCGGTTCGCCCTGCTCGATCCGGATCGGGCGGTCGTCGTCTGGAACGTGGGCGGGCGCAGCGAGCTCGCGCTGGTCGATCTGCCCACCGGACGGTCACTGACGCTGCCGCCGCTTCCCCGCGACGTCGTCACCGGCGTGCTCGTCCGGCCCGGGGGGCGGGAGCTCGTGCTTGCCCTGGATGGTGCCACCAGGCCGGGGGAGATCTGGACCTGGGATCTCACCGCGCCATCCGCCGGCTACCGTCGGCTGATCTCGCACGCTCCCGTCGAGGCAGTGACCATCCCGGGACCGCGGGTCGTCCTGAACATCGACGTTGACGGCCTGGGATCCGACAGCCCGGGGCCATCCGGGCCATCCGGGCCATCCATGCCATCCGGGCTATCCGCGCCGGCGCGTGTACCCGGGATCCCCGGGCCCCGCACCGGTGACCACCCGCGGCTGGTCCGTCCGGTGCCGTGCGCCCTGCCGGCCCACGACGGCCGGGAACTGTCCGGTTGGTGGTACCGCCCGCACGGCCCGCGAGGACCGGTCCCGACCCTGCTCCACCTGCACGGCGGCCCGGAGGCGCAGGAGCGTCCCGTCTACAACCCGCTGTTCCAGGCCGTGCTCGCCCGGGGGATCGCGGTGTTCGCGCCGAACGTGCGCGGCTCCACCGGATTCGGCCGGTCGTTCGAGGAGGCCGATCACACCCATCGTCGGTTCGGCGGCATCGCCGACGTCCGCAGCTGCGTGGCGCATCTGGTCGCGACGGGCCTGGCTGACCCGGACCGGATCGGCGTCGCCGGCCGCTCCTACGGCGGCTATCTGACGCTGGCGGCGATGGTCCACTTCCCGGAGCTGTTCCGGGTCGGGGTAGACGTCTGCGGGATGGTTGATCTGGAGAGCTTCTATCAGTACACCGAGCCGTGGATCGCCGCGTCCGCGGTCACCAAGTACGGTGATCCACGCACCGAGCCGGCGTTGCTGCGGGCGCTGTCCCCGCTGCACCGGATGAGCGCCCTCGCCGCGCCGTTGCTCGTCGTGCATGGGGAGAACGACACCAACGTCCCGGTGATCGAGGCGGAGCAGACGGTCGCCGCGGCCCTCGCTCGCGGCGTCGACTGCCGTTACCTGCTCTTTCCCGGCGAGGGGCACGAGATCGCGGATCTGCGCCACCGCAGGTCGTTCGTCCGAGCGGTCGTCGACTGGCTGACCCCCCGGCTGCTGACCCCCTGACCCCCTGACCCCCTTGTCCCCTTGCCCCCTTGCCCCCCTGACCCCCTGTCCCCTGACCGCCGGACGGCTGACGGCCGGGGGAGGGACTGCGGCGGAGGGACCTCAGAGTCGGCGGGTGAAGTGGAAGGCCGCGATCGTGAAGCCGGTTCGCAGGTAGAGCCGGTGCGCCTCGTAGCGGTGGGTGCCGGCGTCGAGATGGATATGTTCGCAGCCGAGCCGGCGCGCCTCCCGTTCACTCCAGGCGAGCAGCCGGGTGGCGTGCCCCCGCCCCCGCGCCGCCAGGATCGTGGACAGATCGTCGATGACCAGATGCCGCCCGTAGGCGAGCGAGGTCACCTGCCGGAATCCGACCGCCGCGACCACCCGTCCCAGCTCCCCGTCCCATGACGCGACCAGGCGGTAGCCCTCGGGGCGCTGGACCTCGTTGACGAGCTTGACGAACCCGGTGGAGGTCAGGTGCGGCCGAAGCTGCCGCATGGGGTCGAACGCCAGCCAGGTACGATCCGCCTCCAGCTCCTCGATCTTCACATACCGTATTCTTGCAGCTTCACCAGGTGAGCCGACGTCCCCCGGACGGGTAGAGCGCTCAGAACCAGCCGCGGCGGCGGCCCAGGTGCTCCAGCTGCTGGTGGAGCAGCCCGGCGAGCTGGTGCCGGTCGGTGTCGTGGTGGCCGAGCCGGAACCGGCTGAGCTCGTCGCCGCCGGAGGACAGCAGCCCACCGCGGCGGTCGGCCTCCAGGACGACGTCCACCCCGGAGCCGTCGACGAGGAAGGTGACCTCCAGTTCGGAGATGCGCCGGGCGTACTCGCCCGACGGCTTCAGCTCGATCTCCTGGTAGAAGGGCAGGTCGGAGCCGTGTAGGCGGCCCTTCTCGACGTTGGCGGACTTGAAGTGGAAGCCGAGGTCACCGAGGGCGGCGAGCACCGCCTCCTGGACGGGCAGCGGGTGCACGTTCACCGCGTCGAGGTCACCCGGGTCCACCGCCCCGGGGATGGCCAGCTTGGTCCGCACCCCGATCTTCATCCCGTGCAGATGCCACCCGCCGATGTCGGTGATCGGGGTCTGCCACGGCACGGGCAGCTCGAAGCGGCCGCTGATCTGCTGCTCCGGGTGGATAGTGAAGCCGCCACCGATCTGCTGGGTACCGAAGGTGACCTGCTCGTGCCAGGTCGAGTCGTCGGTCTCGACCTCGACGGTCGCCTCGAGCGCGACGAGGACCTTCTCGATCTTCTGCTCGACCTTGCCGCCGGTGACGGTGGTCAGACCGGTCACGACCTGGCCCGGCAGGGTTTCCGGACGGTCCAGCACGGTCTCGACCGCGGCCCCGCCCACGCCGAGCCGCGACATGAACCGCTTCATCCCCATGGTGTGCCCGTCCTCCGCTTCCGTTCTCGTGTGTGCGCAGGACACGTTCTCACATCCGCCTGACGACCGGACCGCCGGAACGGCTCCCGGGTCGGCAGGGTGACAGCGGGCGGGGCGGGTGACAGCGGGCGGAGCGTGTCAACGGGCGGAGCGTGTCAACGGGCTGGTGACGCGGATGGGGTACGGCGTCCGGCTTCGGGGCGAACCGGTACCATTCCGCTTCGTGACCTGCATCGTCGGGGTACAGCAGGACGGCCGGGTCGTGATCGGTGGGGACAGCGCCGGTGTCGCTGGCTGGTCTWTCACTGTCCGTGCGGATACCAAGGTGTTTCGTAACAGTGAGTTCATTATGGGGTTCACTGATTCGTTCCGGATGGGCCAGCTGCTCCGCTACAGCCTCGTGCCCCCGGTCCCGCAGGACTGGGATCTCGATCGGTTCATGGCGACGGACTTCATCGCGGTGGTCCGGGACTGCCTGCGTGACGGCGGCTTCGCCCGCAACGACTCCGGCAATGAGAGCGGCGGGCTGTTCCTGGTCGGCCTCCGCGGACACCTCTACCGCATCGACTCGGACTACCAGATCGGCCGCAGCGCGGACAACTACTATGCGGTCGGCAGCGGCGACGAGTACGCCTGCGGCTCGCTGCACAGCACCCGGGGCCTCGACCCGAAACAGCGGGTCCGGATGGCGCTGGAGGCCGCGGCCCACCACTCGACCGGGGTGTGCCCGCCGTTCCACATCATCTCCTCCGACGACATCTCCTCCGACGACGTGACCACCTACGACGCCTCGGACTGACCGGGCGCCTCGGACTGACCGGGCGCCTCGGACTGACCGGGCGCCTCGGACTGGCCGGGCGCCTCGGACTGGCCGGGCGCCTCGGACTGGCCGGACAGCGGTCAGCGGTGGAGCCGTTCCGCGGCCAGCGCGGCGAAGGCCGACGTGCCGGCGAGCGGTTCGAAGCGTTGCGCGGCTGCGGTCAACGTGCCGTACTCGTCCTCGGTGAGCGTGATGTCGGCCGCGGCGGCGTTGTTCTCCACCTGGGCGACGCTGGACGCCCCCGGGATCGCGACGACCGACGGATGATGGATCGCCCAGGCCAGCGCGATCTGGGCGGGGGTGGCGTCGTGCGTGGCGGCGACCTCGCGTAGGACGTCGAGCAGCGGGGTGGCGCGGGCCAGATTCYCGGTGAGGAACAGCGGGTTTATCGCGCGGATCCGCCCGGTCGGGCGGTTCGTGACGTCGTAGCGGCCCGAGAGCAGCCCCTGGCTCAGCGGGCTCCAGGCGATCACGATCCGGGACTCCCGGGCGGCGAACGCCAGCAGCTCCTCGCCCCGCCTGCGCCGAACCAGGCTGTACTCGACCTGGTTGGACAGGATGGGCGCGCCGAGCGCCGCCTCGGCGTCCTGCCAGCGGGTCAGCGAGTAGTTGCTGACCCCGACGTCCCCGACGAGGCCGACGGCGCGCAGCGCCGCCATCCCGCGCATCGTCTGGCCGTCCCTGATCACCGGATTGGGCTGGTGGACCTGATACAGGTCGATGCGGTGCACCCCGAGCCGGTTCGCGCTCGCGACCGCCCGCTGCTCGACGATCGGAGCCAGCGGGAGCACGGGGAACACCTTCGTCGCCACGTACGCCCGGTCCAGCGCGTCCGGGATCCCGGCCAGCGCCGAGCCGAGGATGCGTTCGCTGCGTCCCATCCCGTAGATCTCGGCGGAGTCGAACAGCGTCACCCCGAGTTCGAGGGCCCGGCGCACGATGCGCCCGGCCTCGGTGTCGGCGTAGCTCGCCCCGTACCCCCACTCCCTGGACCCGAACTGCCAGGTTCCGAGGCCGATCTTGGATATCTTCTTACCGCTGGCTGTCGTGATGCCCTCGACGTAGCGCATCTGTCCAGTGAACGCCCGACCATGTCGGAGCGCGAGAGGAGCCTCACCGGTAGCCGCTCCGATGCCGGTGTCGTCGTCGAATCGTCCTGTCCGCGAATCGTCTTGTCCGGGGATCGACAGCGTTCCCGGCGCCGACGTGTTCGGCTGTACTCTCCGGCAGCTGCTAGGTTGCCGGCAGTCCGGTTCGTGCGGATGCGGGCGGGTGCTGGCTGGCCGGTTGGGCACGGTAACGCCGGTAGGTCATGGTTGCGCCGGTCCGGCACGGAATGCCAGGTGGAGGGAGCGTGTTGGTCACCCAGTTCAGTCGAGGGCAGAAGGCGCAGCTGTCGACGATCACCCCGGGCACCGACCTGTACGTCGGGATCCAGATCAATGCGCCGGGGGAGTGGGACATCTCCTGCTTCGGCCTGGACGGCGCCGATCGCCTCACCGACGACCGCTACTTCGTCTTCTTCAACCAGCCGGCGTCGCCGGAAAAGTCCATCCAGCTCCTCGGGCCGCAGGCCGGCGACAGTCAGGCGTTCCGGGTCACCCTCGACCAGGTGCCCGCCTCGATCGGCCGGCTGTCGTTCTGCGCCGCCCTCGACGGTGCCGGTAGCGCCTCGGCTATCTCGTCGGGGTACCTGCGGGTCGTCGTCGCGGGAACCGAGGTGCTGCGCTACTCCTTCACCGGCGCCGACTTCACCAGCGAGCGCGCCGTGATGATCGCCGACATCTACCGCAAGGGTGTGTGGCGGATCGCCGCCGTGGGCCAGGGGTTCCAGGGGGGACTGGCCGAGCTCATCCGCTCTTACGGTGGTGAGGTCGCCGACGAGGCGCCGCAGCCGGCCCCCGCTCCCGGTTTCGGCGCTCCCGGTTTCGGCGCTCCGCTCGCTGCACCGCCGCCCATGGGCTTCGCGGGTGGGATGCCCGCCACCGGCATGCCGGGTGGGATGCCGCCGACCGGCGCGTTCGGCGGACCCGAGATCCTGCCGTCGCAGGCGCGACCCACCCTGCCCGGGGCGATGAACAGCCTGGATCCCTACCGTGAGGTGCCGACCGCCGGTCGGTGGACCCAGCAGAACGGCAAGCTGGTCAAGGTCACCCTCGGTCCGGACGCGTTGGCGCTGCGCGGGTCGATGGTCGCCTACCAGGGCAGCGTCGAGTTCGACTACAAGAGCAGCGGGCTGCGCGGTCTCATCGAGGGCAAGCTGACCGGCCAGAGCCTCAAGCTGATGACCTGCAAGGGCTCGGGTGAGGTCTTCCTTGCCCAGGACGCCGCGGACCTGCACATCGTCGAGCTCGGCAGCTCCTCCCTCTGCGTCAACGCGAAGAACCTGCTGGCGATGGACGCCACCGTGCGCACCGAGGTGCGTCGGATCGAGAGCCCCGGCATCCCCGGCGGGGGGTTCTTCCACTTCGAGGTCTCCGGGCCGGGTTCGGTGGTCGTCATGACCAAGGGGTCTCCGATGACCCTCACCGTGCAGGGCCCGACCTTCGCGGACATGAACGCCCTCGTCGCCTGGACCACCGGCATGCGGGTCAGCGTGTCCACTCAGGTCCGGATCTCCCGGCAGATCTACGCCGGCGGTAGCGGCGAGGCACTGGCTCTGCAGTTCATGGGGTTCGCGGGGCACTTCATCGTCGTCCAGCCGTACGAGGTCTGAGGCGTGTCGACCATCCGGGAAGCGCGCCTGGCGGGAGGACCGCCGGGGGAGAGGAGCGGGCCGTGCAGGGCAGCCTGATCCAGCACTACGGACCAACTCCGATCATGGAACGGATGAGCAGGCACGGCTCGAAGATCGCCAAGGTGGTCATGAACCCGGGCCAGGATCTCTTCGCCCGGGTCGGGTCAATGATCGCCTACGAGGGGTTGATCGACTTCAATCCGCAGCCGCCGCAGCTCGGCCGGATCGCCTCCTCCTGGGCGACGGGTGAGGGCGTTCCGCTCATGACGGCGACCGGCCAGGGGCTGCTGTACCTCGCGGACTACGGCAAGGAGGTCATCGTCGCGCAGCTTGCCGGCGAGGGACTCTCGGTCAACGGCAAGAACATCCTGGCCTTCGACGCCGGGCTGCAGTGGAGCATCGAGCGGGTCCGCGGCATCACCATGCTGTCCGGAATGGGGATGTTCAACGTGGTGGTGCGTGGGCACGGCTGGGTGGCGCTGACCGCCAAGGGCAGTCCGATCGTGCTCGACACCCGGGAGGCGTCGACCTACGTCGACACCGACGCCCTCGTCGCCTACACCGATGGGCTGCGCGTCGAGCCCCGGCGCACCGCCCGGCTCGGCGGGCTCATCGGGCGCGGCTCCGGGGAGGCGTTCCAGCTCGGCTTTTCCGGCCAGGGGTTCGTCGTCGTGCAACCGAGCGAGGACGAGCGGCCGACCTTCTCGGTGCGGGGCTGAGGCCGCGATGGCACGGTGGGGGCGGGCGGCCGGGTACCGGCGCCGGACGGCGGAGCGCACCGCGGAGAGGACGGGGACGGCGACATGACGCAGGGCGGGATGTACGGCGGCCACCCGAGTGGTCCGCAGGGCAACTATCCCGGCGGTGGTCCGGGCTATCCGCCGGGCCAGGGCTATCCGCCGGGCCAGGGGACACCTCCCGGTGGCTCCGGTGGGCCGGCCGGCGGCATCCGCAGCAGTCTCCTGGACAATCCCGAGCGTCCCTCGGACGAGCCGTTTTCCCTGCAGAACGGCAAGATGCTCAAGGCGACGCTTGGCGCCCGCGGGATGCGGGAGTTCTATGCCCGCAAGGGCGCGATGGTCGCCTACCAGGGTGCCGCGAACTTCGACGCGCACTGGGAGGGCTGGGGCTCGCGTTTCCACAGCTTCTTCAGCGGCGGCGAGGGCCTGAACCTCATGCAGGTCTCCGGATCGGGTTCGGTCTTCCTCGCCAACCAGGCGCAGGACATCCACATCCTCGACCTGGTCGGTGATGGGCTCACCGTCGACGGCAAGAACGTGCTCGCCTTCAACGCCGACCTGACCTGGGACCTGGTGCGGGTGGACAGCCAGGTCGGCATCGCCGGTGTCGGGAGCTACCAGGTCGAGCTGCGCGGCAACGGCCGGGTCGCTGTCTGCACGTCCGGGGCGCCGCTGGTCATGCACGTAACGCATCAGAACTACTACTTCGCGGACGCCGACGCGGTCGTCGRCTGGTCATCGAGCCTGCAGGTCTCGATGCAGGCGGCGGTGACGTCCTCGGCCGTGTGGCGACCCCGGGGGAACACCGGGGAGAGCTGGCAGATGCAGTTCACCGGCGAGGGCTTCGTCATCGYGCAGCCCTGCGAGCTACTTCCGCCGTACAACGCGCTCGCGGGTGCCGGTCTCGCCGGACAGTTCGGCCTCGGCCAGGGCGGGTTCCAGGGCAACCARCACGGCGGTCACGGTGGTCACGGCCCAGGCGGCGGTTTCGGCGGTGGCGGCCTAGGCGGTCTGTTCGGTAACCGCTGAGGCGACACCGCCTGCGACGGACGGGCGGCGAGGCGTGGGGGGTCATCTCGCCCGCTCGACGCCCTCGGCGTATCCGGCATTCTTGGCGTATCCGGCATTCTTGGTGTATCCGGCATCCTCGGCGAACACGTCGGGGGTGCGGACGTGTTCGGGCCGAAATCCGATGCCGATGACTCGCCCGAGTAGCCGCCCGAGTACCCGCCCGAGCACCCGCCCGATCCGCGGCGCCGCCGTGGYGGTCACCCCATAGGACATCATGGCCGTCACCAGGTTGGACATCCCGGCCCGCACCGCCCCCGTCATCGTCCTTGCCGTCGCGTTCGTCGTCGCGTTCGTCAGGGGGGCACGCGCGACCTGGCGCGACGGGCTGCCGCCGTGCGCTGGCCGCTCGTCGTCACCCAACAGGCGTACCAGGAAGGCGCCCTGCCGGACCTGGATCATCTGCATGAGCACGACCGGCCAGGTCCGCCGGCGCTGCACCCGCCGCAGCTCGGCYGGCTCGGGTGGCCCGGCCCGCAGCGTCACGGCCATCAGGTTCGCCGTCGCCACCGCGTCCTGGACGGCGTAGTTCACCCCGACGCCGCCCGCCGGGGACATCGCGTGGGCGGCGTCGCCGATGCAGAGCAGACCCGGCTGGAACCATCGGCGAAGCCGGTCGACCTGCACCACCAGGGTCTTCACCTGGTCCCAGTCGGTGAGGTCGTCAACGGCACCGGACAGCGCCGGCGCCGCGGTGGTGATCTGCGCACGGAACGCCGCCAGCCCGCCGGCCGTCCTTGGCTGCCGCTGCGCCGACCCCTTCCGGACCACCATGCCGCACTGCCAGTAGTCGCGTCGATCCAGGGTGATCAGGGCGTGGCCCTTGCGGAGGTGCGCCAGGGTGAATCCGTCCCCGTTTCCCTCCTCCCCACGCTCGTTCCCCTTCTCCTCCCCACGCCCGTTCCCCTCCTCGTTCCCGTTCCCGTCCCTCGCCGCCCGGCGGCCGCTCGCGGACCTGTCACCCATGTCTTTCGGCAGCCGGAACCAGAGGACGTCGAAGGGAGCGCCGCGCTCCCGCACCGGCAGGCCGGCACGGGACCGCAGGGTCGAGTGCCGGCCGTCGGCGGCCACCGTCAGATCCGCCCGGATCTCGACCTCCCCGAGGGGGCCGGCCGCGCGCACGCCCACGACCCGTCCATTCGCCCGGACCAGGTCGGTCGCCTCGGTGCTCATCGCCAGGCGGAACGTCGGATAGGCACCGGCCCGCTCGGCCAGAAACGTGAGAAAGTCCCATTGGGGCATCAGGGCGATGAACGGGCAGGGCGTCCGCAGGTGCCGGAAGTCCACAACGGTCCGGCGCCGGCCCGCCATATCCAAAGCCAGCGTGGCGGCCCGGGTGTGCGGGATGCGAAGGAAGTCCGTCAGCAGGCCCAGCTCCGCCATCACTGCCATCGTGGACGGGTGAATCGTGTCACCGCGGAAGTCACGGGCAAAATCATCGTGCTTTTCCAGCACGATGACGTCCACCCCTGCGCGGGCCAGCAACAGACCGAGCATCATCCCCGCCGGCCCACCGCCCGCGATGACGCATCGGGTGGTCCAGCGCAACGGTGCGGATGATGTTCCCATGCCAGCTCCCCGGATCCCGCCCCGGGCCTGCCCCGCGTCGGCCGCCACCAGGCGGAGCGACCGCGGCGGTCCCCGGAGCCCGTCGTCCCCGTCATCCTGCCCGGACGTCCTGCCCCGCCGAGGAGATGATCGAACCTGCCGTCGCCAGGCGCTGAGACTCCCGCTCGTCAGGTGCAGCCCTTCCAGCGCGAACCATTCGATGGCCGGAGGCTGGACTTCCGCGAGTACCGGTAACAGTTCGACCTCGTCGCCCGCCAGGAGGGGGGCATCAGGAGGGGGGCATCGGGGCGGGGGCATCGTGGCGAGAGACGTCAGGCAGGCGACGGGTGGGGCGTGGCAGGGCGGGCGAGCGGGCGAGCAGGACGACCCCGCCCACGACCAGCAGAGCCGCCACCGTGACACCCGTGATAACCCCGGGGGTGTCCGGGGCGGGTACCCCGAAGACGAGCACGGCGAGAGTGTAGGAGACCGTCGGATTGGTGATGTTCATGGCGGTGACGGTCGGCGCGAGCGGACCCACGGCGAACGCCATCTGCCCGAATACGAGGCTGGCCATCGTGACTCCGCACAGGGCGTAGGCGAACCAGTGGGTCGCGGTGGTAGCGATCCCCTCGTTCAGGGTCTCGTCGGTGGCCTGCTTCATCAGCAGGGCGCTCAGCGCGAAGAACAGCCCGGCGCCGACTCCGAGCATCGCCGCACGCATTGCTGGTCGCCGGCCGCGGGAGAAGACCGTCAGCGTCGCCGCGAGGGCAATGATCGCGAGGATGGTCAGCGCCAGCCGGTATTCGTCCAGGGGAGCATGGGCGGGTAGGCGTCCCTGGACCGTGAGGAGCAGCGCGAGGCCTGCGCAGATCGATGCCACCGCCCACCATGCTCCCCGCGCCATCCGTAGATGGGTGCGGACCAGGCCCAGCGGGAGCGCGAACAGTAACTGGGTGACCATGAGGGGCTGCACCTCGGCGAGGGAACCAAGGTGTAGGGCGAGCGCCTGGGTGAAGAACCCGGCGACGTTTGTCAGCCAGCCCAGCAGCCACATCGGTTCGCGTGCCAGGTCGACCAGATGCCCCATTCCGGGCAGCGCGTGCGTCCGGTCGTCACGGGCGGCGAACCGGCTGCGTCCGGCGGCGCGTTGTTGCAGAGCCGCGGACGACGCGAGCAGGAACGCGGCGCACAGGGCCAGCGGGATGAAGAGCAACACGGATCGTTCGGTCCGTCAGGCGGAGCCGGCCCGCGGGGCGGCTGCCGGCGGGCGGCCGGACGCGCCGGCGGGATGGCGGCCGCCCCGCGCGGGCGTACTCATCGGGCTGGGTGCCTCGTCGGGGAGCGTCGGAGACAGCGGGACCGCCGGGACCGCCGGGACCGGGTGTACGCCGCCGAGCGGCCGGTCGAGCCGCCGCGGCGCATCGCCTGGACCGCGCATGTTGGACACGATGGCCGTAATGTACCGGCCCGGGGAACCGGATGTGATGTATCCCGGCTGGTGGGCGCCGGTGTGATCCGAGCGGGAACGTCCTGCTCGCCGGGCCTCGGCGTAGCCGTCTCACACCCCCGGTCCACGGAAGCGGGATCGCTCCAGACCGACGGGAGCGCGGCGTACGGCCGACCGGCCGTACGCGTTCCACGCCCATGGCGGCAGCGACACCACCGGCGTCGTGCGCGGCGTCGTGCGCGGCATCGAGACGATTACCACGGGGCTGAATTAGAAACGCCTGCGCGAGCCGTTTTCGTCTGCCATGTGAAAAAGATTTCCGTCGGCGACCGGTAGGGTCCGACACGGGCCGGGTGGACGGCTGCCTGCTTGACGCGGCATGGCGGCGATGCAATTTTTTTTGTGACCACCGGCACCGGATGGGATCGGTGGGGCCGGTGCCGTGCGTGTCGTCAATTTCCGTCCCGGGCACGTGGTATTCTTTCCGCTGCTCTACCAGATTCGGAGGTGCGCTTGTGCGTCACTCTCTTCGTGGGCTCGCTGTGGGATCCTGCATTGCGAGCACCGTGCTGATCGGAACGTCGCAGATCTCGGTGACCGCGGCGATCGCGGCGCCGGCGGGGCCGGTACCCGCGCCCGTCCCGGATTCCGCGGTCGCGGCTGGCGCGGTCGGCGCGGATGGCCTGCGGGGCAGGAGTTCCCCAGCCGGCATCACGAAATCCGCGCGGGTGTGTTATTTCGAGACCAGAGGCGAYGACGTACACGTCTCCAGTTCCGCTCATGAGGCGTCCGGACACGGCTGGTGGGTCAACATCGACTGCGACGTCACCAAGGCGGTCGTCACCGTCCAGCTGCAGGAGTACTACAGCGACGGCACGTGGCGGAACGTCGGCGCGGTGGGCCGGTCGACGGTGAAGTCCGGCGGCGGCGCCGGAAACCGGGCGACCGGGCGGGGCCACTGCAGGAGCGGCAGTCTGACAGGGTGGCGTAGCGTCATCGACGTGGATCTGGTGGGCGTGCCCGACGACCCGAACAAACTCGTCACGACGGGTCGGAACATCAGGTGCCGGCGGTAGTGCACGAGGGTGACGCGGCCGGGCCCGCCGGCACCCTGTTCGCCTCCCTGTACGGCGAGCTGGCGCCGCACCCGTGGCGGGATCCCTTCGTCGCATCCTCCGACGCGTACAGCCTGTTCGTCGCGAGGTCGTCCGCGCTGGGCTGGCTCACCGAGGCCATGCCGGACGCCTCCGGCGGCCTGTGGGGGATGAACGATGCCGGGCAGGACCGGCCTGCCGCCGCCGGGGCGTCGCCGTCCCGCGCCGCCTGGTTCCAGGTGTCGTTGACCGAACCGGTCCCGAACCGCCGCCCCCTGCCGGTGCAGCCGTTCCTGGCCTGCGCGGACGATGTCGTGGCGCGGATCGGCACGCTGCGGCTGACGGCGGTGCAGCTCCTGCTGCCGGTGCAGCTCCTGCTGCCGGTGCAGGTGTCGCCGGTGGAGGGCCTCGGGATCTCGCCACGGACACCCGCCGTGGGAAGTCTACTGCAGGATGCCGGCTGGTTCGCCGACTGCGCCCCKCGGCACAGAACGCGGGTGCGGGTGACGGTGGACGGCGGGCAGGACCCGGCCATCCGTTCCGCCGCCCCCGCGATGCTCGACTGGCTGCGCAAACTCGACCAGCACGTCTTCTCGGATGACTCGCTCTCTCCGGCGAACGACGACCATCCGGTGCTGGAACCCGCCGTCATCGATGAACTGTGGCAGGGACCTGCTCGGCACCGGGTCACCTTCCAGGGGGCCCTCGCCGAGTGGACGTTGGACGCGCTGGGCTGGCTGGCCGCGTTGCTCGCGGAGGCGAGTGCCCGGCACGGGGTCGGCATCCCGCTACTGGTGACCGCCAGCCGATCGACGAGCCGAACGGGTTGAACTCCCTGGCCGGGGTGACGGCCATCCGGCGCGCCGATATCGTCCGGGTGTGGCCGTCATCGTGCAGTTTATCGTCGCTATAGTGCTGGAGATCACTGGAACGCTGGCGCTCCGGGAGACCAGCGGGTTCACTCGGCTCTGGCCGACCCTGATGGTCTGTGTCTGCTATCCGCTGTCATTTTTTTTCGTGTCTCGAGTGTTGCAGCATCTGGAGATCGGCTTCACTTACGCGGTGTGGTCCGCGGCCGGCACCGCGGCCATGGCCGTCATTGGCGCGGCCGTCTTCGGCGAATCGATGAACGCGCTAAAGGTCGCCTCGCTGGTCCTCGTCATCGTCGGAGTGGTCGGTCTCCAGCTTAGCGGTGCCCGCCGCTGACCAGCTGGTAGCTGGTAGCGGGTTTTTCGGTCGGTCAAAGCGCGGGTAGTTATATTAAGAGCGTGTCTTGTGTGGCCGCTCCGGGTGAACCGCCCCGGGTTCGGTGGAGACCGGGGCGGTTCAGTCAGTCTGACCCCGACCGCTTGGACGTCGTGTGGCGCGCTTAGGGTATCCGGCTCCCCAGATTGAGGCCCTACCAATTCCGGTGGATGTGAAGGTTCATCTCGCCTACCGGGAACCGGGCGGCTGGACCTCTCCCCATCACCGCTTCGGGGATATGGAAGCGGCATCGCGCTACATGGATGCGATCCACCACCTTGCCGGCCATGATGCTGCAMGGAGGCGCGTCTGGGTATATAGCCCGTGTACCTGTCCCTAACCACTTGCCCACCTTCTCGTATGAGGGGGTGGGCCTTAGCTTGGTAGGGTATGGCTGTGGCGAAGCTGCTGGTGGTCCATCACACCCCGTCCCCGACCATGCAGGAAATGCTGGAGGCGGTTCTGTCGGGTGCTCGGACGGACGAGATCGAGGGCGTAGAGGTTGAGGTGCGGCCGGCACTCTCAGCCACGGCCTCGGATGCGTTGGCTGCCGATGGGTATATTCTTGGTACTCCGGCGAATATCGGCTATATGTCGGGCGCTTTGAAGCACTTTTTTGATGGTGTGTATTATCCTTGCCTTGAAGCAATCGTCGGCCGGCCGTATGCCCTCTACGTCCACGGCGGCAGCGACACCACCGGCGCCGTGCGATCAGTCGAGACGATCACTGCGGGGCTGCGGTGGAAGCGCTTGCGGGRGCCGCTGACGGTGGTGGGAGCGCTCGACGCTGCTGCCCGCGAAGCATGCTGGGAGTTGGGCGCGACCATGGCGGCCACGCTCGCGGACACGTAGTGTAACCATCCGACGCATGCGACTTTGTGCAAGTTCTGCGACCAGACCTACYTTCCCGTGCTTGAGGCGACCATCGGCCGGCCGTACGCCTTGTATGTCCACGGCAACAGCGACACGACCGGTGCGATCCGTGGGGTCGAGACCATCGCGACCGGGCTGAAGTGGAAGCGCCTTCGGGAGCCGCTGTCGACCATCGGCGAGGTAGATGCCGCTGTACGCGAGGCCTGTTGGGAGCTCGGCRCCACAGCTGCGGCCAGCCTGATGGACGATTGACCCGGGCGTGCCGGTATGGCACTGAACGTGACCGCACGGCGCACGCGACTTTCCTCATGTTTTTGCGGCCAGATCTACTACCCGTGCCTCGACGTGGCGGTAGGCCGGCCGTACGCGCTGTCCACGGTAGCGCGGTAGGTCCACGGCAGTAGTTATACGACCGGCGGGACTCGCGCCGTCGCAACGATCGCCACCGGACTGAAGTGGAAGCACCCCACGAACCTTTTTCGATCATCGTCGAGGTGGACGCGGCTGCCCGCGGAGCCTGTCGGGAGTTCGGCGCCACGGCAGCGGCCAGCCTGATGAAGAGACCTGGAGGGACCGGCCGAAGGCGAGTGCTGTCTGGACGCGTCAGCGGACGGGAGGCATTGCGTGCCAGGGGTCCCAGGTGGACCAGGCCTGCCAGTTCGGCAGGCCGTCGTCGCACAGCCAGTTCCATGAATGCCAAACCGTGCCGTCTCGGTCTATACCAACGAGCTCTTGGTGGCGGTCGGAGTGGGAGCCGGCGGCGATGGCGGTGAGCCACCCGGTCCGCACGGGGCGGGTGGTCGTGTCGGAAGCGACGGTCAGGCGCTGCTCTGCTCCGGTAGCGGCATGTGTGGGGGCGYGGTGTCGTCGCGTGGAGTGGTCATGTCCGTCCAGTCCGACCAGCCGGGCTCGGGCCAGTACCACCGGTGTCGCATCCGGCCGGTGGCGTCGAGCGCGTATACCTCCAGGTGACCTTCGGTGAGGGAGGACACCGCGATGTCCGTCGCTGTCATGCCCAGGCGGGTTAGCTTGTGCCAGTCGGACCATTGCGGTTCGGGCATCCACCAGCGGTGCCAGACCTCGCCCTCGACGAGGACGAACAGTTCCTGGTGGGCTCGTCCATGGGAGCCCACCGCGATGGCGTCGAGTGGCCGATCCCAGGGCCCGGCCATGTGGTGCCAGTCGGACGTACGTAGTCGGAAGTCCCGTTGAGTTGATCGACGTTGGCGGTGGCTGGGGGGACTGGGTGTGGTCTGATGGTCTCCGTGGGTGACGGTTCGCTGGTCGGGATGGTTTGCTGCGGTGCGTGGCGGTTGTCGAGTCGGGTGTTTGCGGCGTTGCTGGTGGTGAGGCGCTGGCGGATGTGTTGGTGGAGAACGGCCGTCTGCGAGTCGAGCTCGCGGAGCTGAGGACGGAGCATGCCCGGCTGCTCGCGGGACAGCTCCACCAGGGCCGCACGCACCTCATCCACGGTGGCCTCCCCGAATTGGATGTTCACGGAGAAGTTGAACTCATCCCGACCGCGCATGGCCTCGTCGAGCCCGCCTTCGGTGAGGTCAACGGCGGTGTAGGCCAGCAGTTGCGCGGGCTGGTAGCGGCCGGTAKCCACGATGCGGTCCCACTCCGGCGTCCCCGGATACGGGCGGAACTCGAAGACGGAGGCCCGGAAGTTCCCCGGCTGGCCGTCGGCCACCTCCCACAACTCCCTGACGTGGCGGACGGTGGCCGCCAGCTCCTCCCGCGTCT
Organism: Frankia sp. KB5; assembly: GCF_002099325.1. Lineage (NCBI taxonomy): Bacteria > Bacillati > Actinomycetota > Actinomycetes > Frankiales > Frankiaceae > Frankia > Frankia sp. KB5. The sequence goes on from NZ_MRUJ01000044.1 coordinate 25,038, forward strand.
CGGTGGGGAAGCCCAAGATGAAGTATCCCTTCACCGAGATGCCGCGCTCGTTGAGGCGGCGGACCACGGAGCGGGTCATGTCCGGGGTGATCCGCTTACCCATGTACTTCAAGAGCCGTTCACTGCCGGACTCGACGCCCAGGGCAACTTCGCGCAGGCCGTTGGCGGCCAGCACATCCAACAGGGCGTTGTCGACCCGATGCAGGATGTTGATGCGGCCGGTGGCGTCCCAGACGAAGCGGTCCCCGAGGCGAGCGGCGGTGAAGGCCTCCATGCACTGGCGGATGAACCGCTCGTAACCGAGAAAAAGATCATCGACGAAGCGGAAGGCGGTCACGCCGCCTGTGGCGTGCAGCACCTCCATCTCCGCGATGATGCCGGCCGGGGTGCGGGTGCGGATGGTGATGTCTGGGTTGGCGCTAACAGCAGCGCCGCAGAAGGAGCAATCGTAAGGACACCCGCGGGCACCGACCATGTTGGCCTCGACGCGGCCGTCTGGCGCCTGGTACGGGTCGCCCACCAGAAACCGGCGGTCGACGAAGGGCAGGCGGTCCACATCCGGGCTCAGGTGGTGGCCCGCGCCCGGACGGCCGCCGGTGACAGGCTGGCGAAGGATGGGATCGAGCCACATCACGCCGGGCAGGTCGGCGCGGGAGCGTTTGTCCTGCAACAGCTCAGCCACGCGGGTCTCGCCCTCGCCCAGCACCAGGGCCTCCAGCGCCCCGAAACGGGGGTCGGTGATGATGGCGGCAGGCATGGCCTTGGCCTGGTGCCCGCCGATCATGACCATGATGTCCCGGTCCAAGCCGGCGGCGATTTCGGCGCTCACCTCGTAGGTGGGGGCCAGGAGGTTGAAACCGGCCCAGCGCGGTCCGAGGCGGTTCACCAGTTGATAGGTCTCTTTGACGCCGAGCCCCAAAGCCTCGGCGTCGAGCACGCCGACGTTGAAGCCTTGGGCCGCCGCGTAGGTTGCGATGTAGGCCATGCCCAACACGGGCAACGTGAAGTCGTTTACCCGTGGGCGGACGCCGTAGTCACGCAGCGGGGCGTTAATAAAAACGGCGTCGAGCGGCTGGTTCAGGTCGGCGCCCAGGACGGGGCCGTCATCCAATGTCTCCACGGTATGAACCCCAAGCGAGGGTCAGTATGGTCAAGGTTGATAGGTGTTCCCCCGCCAGATGCCGCCACTGGGCACCGAAGGCACGCTCATTGTTGAACCAATGGTGCGCTGGGGCAGCTCGCCCCGCCCACGTGCGTACGGCCAGATCGGCGTAGGGGTAGAGGTCCCAGGTATTGGTGTAGTCAGCAACAGCAGCGCCGGCCGTCCAAGGGCCAATCCGCTGGACGCTTTGCAATTCGTCGACCAGGGCAGCCAGGGGTAGGCGGTTCCAGTTTTCGCCGTGGGCCAGGTAGGCCGTAGCGGCGGCCCGCAGCGCTGGCCGCTTGAAAGCTAGCCCTAGTTCTCCGTACTGCTCGTCGTCTAGCTCTAGGATTTTTTCGGGGCTCGGAAACAGGCCGAACGCGCCACCGTCCGGCAGCGCCACTTGCTCGCCGTGGGCCGCACATAGTGCCCGGTAGAGCTTCTTGGATTGCCCCGCCCGGATGACTTGACGCAAGATCGCGGTCGCTAGGGCCTCCSACAGCGAGGGGTTGCGGAAACGTCCCACCAGCCCGAGGCCAGCCAGCTCCTTGGCGAGCTCCGGCACTTCGCTAGCTGCTCCCTCCGGCAAGCCGAAGACATCCGCCAGCGGCTCCGCCGCCTCATCGCCCAGTGCCGCGAGCGTCAATTTGCCGCCGTGAACCTCCGCCAAGACCGGGCCGCCAGGCAACGCAAATACGCGGCGTACCCCATCTGCTGCGGGAAGCCAGGCGGGGTACTCGGTCATCCAGCGGTCTGCGGCAAACGGCATGAGGAAACTCCGGAAGTACGACGGTATTGGGCGAAGATATTGGCGCTATTATCTCATGGCGTCACTCCGGGGTAGGCGACTGTCCAGGGCTTGCAGGCCAGCGAGCACCCGTTTTAGAACTGCCATGTCATCGAAAACCAACCCAGGATCGGCACGTGCAACCGTAGCCCGACGGTGCGGGAGAAGCGGGTGCGACTCCTGGGATTCGGGCGGTGCCGGTGCCTCAATCTGGCACCAGGTCACTTTGCCAACTCCGGTGGGTGATGGGCAGTAGGCTGCCGCCGTGCTCAGGGCTTCGACAATGTGAAGGCCCCGGCCACTCTCACCGTGAAGATACTGAACCTGAAGTTCGGGCGGCTTCGGGTTGCGATCCCAGACTTCAAGTATGAGGCTCCCGGCGGCCCAACTGATGCGCATGGATACGATGGGCCTTGAGCCGCCGCCGGAACTTTGGGTGGCCCGGACGGCATTAGTAATGAGTTCTGAAATCAACAGGGCCGTGGTGTCGAGAAGATCTGTAAGCCTCCAGTCCTCCAGCAGCTCGGCCGCCGCTTGCCGCGCCAAGGCCGGGGCCGTGGTGGTGGCGGCGAACCTGGTGGACGCTCGCGCGCAGGTGAGCGGCTGGCTGGGGTGCAGTGCTGGCCGGAAGGTTCATGTCGACCTCGGCGAAGGGACGGCGGGCGTTACGGTGAGCACCCGCGCGCCCAACACCTCGATCTCCACTTCGATGGCCTGCCGGACGGCGGGCAAGGGAGAGAGGTGATCGAGACTTGCCACCAGGACCCCGGCGGCTTCCGACCTCATGACGGCTTCGAGGAGGACCGTGAGGCCGGGACGCACGATGCGCCCCGGGGGAATGGAACGGTCGACAAAAATTTCTGCCAGGGCCAAGCCTTCGGCCTGCGCGTGGGCGGTGAGCTGGTCGTGGAGCCGGTCGATTTCGGCTTCGTCGGCGTGCTCGGAGCTGATGTAGCCGTACACCGTCCGCGCCGACTGGCACTCCGCCGAGGACGGCGGGCGGCCGTTCATGAGGCGGTGAAGCGGGTGGTGGCCTGGCTGCTCGGAAGGAACCCCGGCCAGATGAGGAAGGCCCGGCGGGACAGGCTAGCGGCAGGGGTGCGGCGCTGGCGGGCCAGCATCCGCCGCGCCTCGCCGTGTAACCGGCGCAGTTCCGCGGTGACGGCTTCGGTTCGCTCTTCCAAGGCTGCCTGCTGTACAGCGGTGGTGGGCAGGTCGCCCGCGTCGCAAGCGAGGACGACGCCAGCGGCTTCCAGCCGTCCCAACGCTGCCCCGAGCCCTTCGGTGATGAGCCGCAGCGCCGCACTGCCCGGCGGCCCCAGTACGGAGTCTTGCCTTCCGGTGTTTGCATCCACCGGTGCCTCCAATCCTGGCAGGAAGATCCACTGATGTGGACGGGCGCCCGAGGCCGGGGAGCAGGGTCCTCTACCCGGCCCCGGGCGCCTTGGTCCTCAGCGTGAGCGGGCGGGACGGATGCGGCCATGCCGGGCCATGTATGACGGCTATACGTGCCGCCGCCAGTTCCCCACCTGGCGTGACCAATGCCCCTTTACGCTGCTGCCGAGCGCACTTGGATGACCACGAGTGGGAGCGGCCGGGGGCATGGACAGGGCATCAGGCCGGTACTGCCGCTCCTGCGGGAGCCGTCTCGCCCGCGACAACGCGGCCGGGTCCTGTGCCCCCTGCCAGCGCAAACAGGAGCAGCTGCGCCTTCAGGCCCCGGTGGTGCCTGATCACTTCTGGCAGACCGATGAACTACGCGACGCCCTGGCCAGCTGGCACATGGGCCGGGTGATCGCCGCCTACCGCCGCAACCCCTGGCACGGCCGGGTGCTGGCGCAGGAACTGGTTGGCGGCTGGGCCGACCTCTCCCAGGTGCAGCTATCCCGCATCGAGTCCGGCCCGCCGATCAAGGACCTGGACCGGCTGATGATGTGGGCGCGCACCTTGCGCATCCCCGCTCATCTGCTGTGGTTCCAGCTCCCCGAGCAGCGCCCCGCACCTGTAGCGGCGGCCCCGACGCCGCCGGTACCCGCGGGGCCGGACCTGCCGGCGCTGCTGGGCAGCCTGAYGGCTGGGCGCCTCCCGTTGGCCGCCGGCGAGACCCGTAGCCCCACCATCGGCATTTCCGCCTTCGAGGGCATGACTACGGGCCAGAGCGCCGAACTGCTGCTGAAATTGTTCTTGCAGCTTGACGACGAGTTGGGCGGCGACAGCCTGTATCTGCCCCTATCCCGGTACGTGGCCCGGATGGCCGTGACGGTGGAGCAGGACCCCGGTGATGGTTTGCTCGCTTTCGGCCAGCTCGCCCAGATGACGGGGTGGCTGGCGCTGGACGCTGACCACCACGCCCAGGCCCGCCGCTACTTCACCACCACCATCTACGTGGCCCATGAGAGCGACGAACCGGGCCTGGCCGCCAGCGCCCTGGGTTATATGAGCCTTCAGGAGACCTACCGGGGGCGGCGGGGGCCGGCGCTGTCGCTAGCGCAAACCGCGCTCGCCTCCGGGACGGCCGGGCTTACGCCGCTGACCAAGACGATGTTGGGTACCCGCCTGGCTCGGGCCCAGGCCGGCGTTGGCGACCAGGACGGCTGCCGCCGCACCTTGGACGCCGCCCGTACCGACTTCGAGGCCGCCGGCCACCGGGACGAGCCCATGTGGGTGTCCTACGTCGACGAGGTAGAGGTAGCCGCCCAGGAAGGCGCCTGCCTGCTGGAACTGGGCCAAACCGGCGAGGCCGCCTCGGCGCTGACGCAGGCCATTGGCCTGCTTACCCAGCGCACACCCCACCGCATCCGGGACCAGGTGCATTACCTGTCCCGGCTGGCGAAGTGCCACTTGAAGGCGGGCGACGTTGAGCAGGCCTGCCAGACGGCGGCCGATGCCCTCTCCCTGAGCGAAGCCATCGGCTCGACGCGGGTAGCTCTGCGCCTGAAAGAATTTGCGGACGGGCTTGAGCCCTTCGGCACCGTGCCCGCGGCGCGGGACTTCGGCGAGCGGTTCCGCCTGGCGACCGCTGGCCCCGGCAGTTAGCCCACGAGGCCGAAGACGGCCGCTTGGAGGGCGCGGGGCCGGGTGAGGTCCGGCAAAACGGCTTCGGCCCCAGCGGCCTCGAGGTCCGCCACGGTGCTGCCGCCGGTGGCAACGCCCACCGCCCGCACACCAGCATCGTGGGCGCCCTTGACATCGTGCGGCGTATCCCCGATCACCACCACCCTGGGCCGGGGGAAGCTCACCTGGTGGGCGGCCTCGGCCCGCTTAACCGCCAGCCGGACCAACACGGCCCGGTCGCTGTCGTCGTCGCCGTAGCCGCCCACGGCCAGGTCTAGATGCTCCGTGAGCCCGAAGGCGGCCAGCTTGACTTCGGCGATGGAGTGCAGGTTGCCCGTCACGACAGATTGCACAACACCATCGGCAACGAGAGCCGCGATGGCCTCCCCAGCACCGGGCAGGCTGCGGCCGGCGCCCCGCATCCGGTCCTGGAGCTGCCGGGCCGCCTCGCCCAGGGCGTCGTAGAAGGCCGGTAGCAGCGGCTCCGGCTCGGTGATCCCGCCGAGTTGGAGCGTCTCGATAATGATCGCCCGCTCCGTGCGGCCGGTCATGTCGGCCAGCTGTTCCATGGGGCTGCCCGTTACCAGCTGGTAGGCGCGGGCGTAGATGTCCCGGCTGACGCCCTTGATCTCTAGCAGGGTGTGGTCGACGTCCCAAAGGATGAGGGCCGGTGCGGTCACCCGGTCATGATCCCACATCGAAGGAACGGCGGGTGGTGACCGCCGGCTCCCGTCCGGTGGACTTTTGGCCGCTACACTCTCGATCACGTTGATACCCAGGCGGCATCCCACGGGAGCGATCACATGCCGGAGCTGGCCGCGCCTTACTGCGAGTGCGGCACCCGGCTGGCCGCCGACAACGCCGGCCCCCGCTGCACCGGATGCCTGGGGCGAGTCCGCCGGGAAGCCGAAGGCCCGCCGGCGCTTCCGGATCACTTCTGGCAGACCGATCAACTCCGCGACGCCTTCGCGGCCCAGCACATCGGCCTGATCTCCGTGGCCTACCGCCAAAGCCCGTACCACCGCCGGCCCATCAGCCAGGAGCGGCTTGGTGGGTGGCTCAATTTGACCCAGGCCCAGGTGAGCCGGATCGAGAGTGGCCCGCCCATCCGGGACTTGGACCGCCTGACGMACTGGGCCAGGACACTTCGGCTGCCGCCTGCCCTGCTTTGGTTCGACCTTCCCGGGCAACCGCGGGTACCCCTGGCGGCGTCTTCCACGCCGGCCTGGATGGGTGGACCGGGTTACGGCTCCATCGCTGCCACCGTCGAGGGTGGAGCCCTGGAGACGATCCGCGCCGCCGCCCTGGCCTTCCGGGCTGCCGACCGCCAGCTCGGGGGCGGGCGGCTGTACCCAGTGGTAGTGCGGTTCATCCAGACCGAAGTTGCTCCGCAGCTGGTGGGCCACCAGCACCCGCCGTCGGCGGTATTTTCGGCGGCCTCGTCGCTGACGGACATGGCCGGCTGGCCTACGACGACGAGCGGGGCGACCTCGCGGGGCAGCACTTCGTGCAGGCCTTCGGCCTTGCCACCGCCGCCGGCGACCAAGCCCTGAGTGCCCAAGCCCTCGTGAGCCAGAGTCACCTAGCCTTGGAGGATGACCGTCCCCGCGACGCCGTCCGGCTGGCCGAGGCTGGCCTTGCCCTGGTGCCGGATGATCCGGGCTGCGGCGCATTGCGTACCCGGCTTCATGCCATGAAGGCCAGGGGCAGCGCCTTGGCCGGAGCACCGGCCGACTGCTTGACCGCCCTCCGGGCCTCCGTACTGGAACTGTCACGTGCCGCCACCGGTGGCCACGAGTGGCTGAGCCCATTCGACGAAGCAGCGCTGGCCGCTGAGGCCGCCATTTGCTTGCGGGATCTTCGTGACCTTGCCGGAGCCGAGCGCCAGGTTGCCCGCGTGCTGGAGCTTCGAGGCCCCGACCGGGTTCGTAGCCGGGCCTTCGGGAACCTGACCTTGGCCACGGTGCGTCTTGGGGCCGGCGACCTTGAGGGGGCGTGTGAAGCCGGCGGCCAGGTGCTCGACGTGACGCCGCATCTGGCATCCGATCGCGTCGTCGGCCAGCTTCGGGCCCTTGGCCACCGGCTTGAACCTCACGGAGCTGTTGGGCCCGTAGCCAATTTTCTTGGGCGGATGACCACGACGTTGCCACGACCCCGGCCGGCTGAGGCTTCATGAACATCGAACAGGAGTGGGAGGCCAGCTACGCCGGCCGCGATGCCGCCGAGTTCGCCCACCTGGCCGAAGGCAACGCCCGCCAGGCCCGCAAGCGGGTATCGGCTGATGCTCTGATCCGCGACGAAGCCGGCCGCCTCCTGCTGGTTGATCCGACATACAAGCCGGATTGGGATCTACCGGGCGGGATGGCTGAAGCCAACGAGCCGCCGCGGGACGCCCTGCGGCGCGAGCTGAAGGAAGAACTCGGTCTTGATCCGCAGGTGGGTGACCTGCTGTGCGTGGACTGGGTTTCACCGCATGGGCCGTGGGATGACCTGCTGGCCTTCGTCTTCGACGGCGGCGCCCTCACCCAGCAGCAAGCGCAGGGGCTGCGCTCCGTGGACCCGGAGCTGGCGGCCGTCCGCTTCTGCTCCCCGGAGGAGGCGGCCCAGCTACTCCGGCCGTATGTATGGCGGCGGGTACACGTAGCACTCGCCGTGCTGGGCGGAGGAGGTGTCCGCTACCTCCAGGACGGCCATAGTTGACCGTCCTGGTGCTGCTGGGACGGTCGTTCAACAGAAGTACAGGCACTTTGCACCAGCCTGCCGCCCTCGACAACTCCGCGCGAGCCTGGGCGGTGGAGCTGGCCCGCGCAGCCTGGCGCATGTTCGTCGTCGTCTGCCTGGCCATCGAGGTCACGCATTGCGTCCTGAGTGGTCGCAAGCGGCCCCGGCACCGCCGCTTGCCGAGCATCCGGCCRCCCTGAAGCGGCGCAAATGAAAAAGCGGCTGCCCGCTGGAACGGGAGCCGCAATAAGCACTAACGGAAAAACTCACTCTTAGCTTACCGGGCATCCGGATGTCGGTCAATGCCTTTCGTCAGCCTACCCCTCCCCTTACAAGTCAAAGGGGTCGCGGCCGGTGCTCGGCTAAGAGGGACAGTAAACAAGGAACTCCGCCATGAGCGCCTTCATGGTATCTAATACACACATTGATRCCCTCCTCACAGCTGCTCTCCATTTCGGYACGCAACTTCCCTTGTCCTGGTATGACACCAAAGAGAAACCCGCTGAGGGCTACCAGCGAGGAGCACCCTGGGGGCCAGGGACGGCCGAGTGGTAAAACAACACCGCCGTACCTTGACGCCAGAGAGTGTCCATTCACGGGTGTGCCGGGGTAGCCCGCTGACCTTGGGGTTTGTGTTGCGGGGACGTGCTGTGGCCGTTGCTTGATCCTGGTGGCTGGGCGTGGATGATCAGGGTTGTGGCTGAGCTGTCCGCGTCGTCGTGGGAGTCGCGTCTCGCGGCTGCCGAGGCGCGGATCGAGGAACTCGCCGTCGGGCAGGCCGCGTCGGTGGCGGCGAACGAGCGGTTGGTGTCGGTCAACGAGCGGCTGCGTCGGGTCGTGGAGGACTCGGCCGCGCGGCATGAGGTGGAGCTTGGCGCGGTGCGCGCCGAGCGGGACCGGGCCGTGCGGCGGGTCGAGGAGCTTGAGCTCGAGTTCGCCGAGCTGCGCCGGCGGCTGTYGCGGGACAGCACGAACTCCTCTGTGCCGCCGTCGAAGGATCCGGTCGGGGCGAGGGAGAAGCGGAAGGCCGAGCGGCGGGCGTCCTCGGAGCGGGTCCGGTCGAAGGAGAAGAAGCCGGGTGGGCAGCCGGGTCATCCGGGGGCGGGGCTGGCCCGGGAGGAGACGCCGGACCGGTCGTTATCGGCGGACCCGCCGTCGGAATGCTCGTCCTGCGCGGCGGATCTGTCCGGCGCGGGGGTGCTGGCGGACGGGTGGGCGCAGGTCTGGGACCTGCTCGAACCGGTGCTGGAGAAGGTCGAGTGGGCGCTGCCTCGGCGGCGCTGCGCGTGCTGCCGGAAGGTCACCACCGCCGTGGTTCCGGGGGTGCGGCACGCGGCGGCGGGCGCGGTGTCCTGCGGGCCCAGGCTGCACGGCGCGGCGGTGCTGCTCGCCTCCGAGGGCAACGTGCCGGTGGAGCGGGCCGCGATGGTGATCGACGGGCTGCTGGGGGTGCCGGTCTCGTCCGGGTTCGTCGCCCGCGCGAACGAGCGGCTCGCGCAGGATCTTCAGGCTGCCGGGTTCGACGAGGCGATGAAGGCGGCGCTGCGGGCCGAACCGGTGCTCTGCGGGGACGAGTCGCCCGTCAACGTGCTGCGCAAGGATCGTGACGAGGTCACCGGCACCGCCCTGTCGGGCACCCCGCACCTGCTGGTGGTGCGCACCCCGGCGCCCGGGCTGGTCTGGTATGCGGCGATCAGCTCCCGCTCGTCCGGGGCGATCGACGCCACCGGCGTCCTCACCGGCTGGCACGGCTACCTGACCCGCGACGACTACGCCGGCTGGCACCAGTACGACCCCACGCTCGCCGGCGTGCAGTTGTGCTGTGCCCATCTCATCAGGGCGTTGCGTGCGGTGCTGATCCTCGCGCCGAAGGTCCAGAAGTGGGCGGGCCGGCTCATCGACCTGCTCCGCGAGGCCAACGGCCTGGTCGTCGCCGCCCGCGCCGCCGGGAACAGCCGCCTCGGCCAGGCCGCGATCGACGCGCTGCGGGCCCGCTACGACGCCGACGTCCGGATCGGCGAGCTGACGAACATGTCCCGCCCCTGGGCCGACGAGAAGAACCATCCCGGCCTGGTCCTCGCCCGCCGCCTCGCCGCGAAAGCCGACCAGGTCTGGCTGTTCCTGACCGACTTCAAGATCCCCTGGACGAACAATCCCAGCGAGCAGGCGATCCGTCTCCCGAAACGCCACCAGGCCGTCTCGGGCTACTGGCACACACCCACCACTCTCGCCGCCTACCTCCGCGTGCGTTCCTACCTCGTCTCCGCCCGCGACCACGGCCTGACCGCCGTCGACGCCATCCGCCTCGCCCTCGCCGGTACGCCCTGGATGCCAGCCAGGCGCGCGGCCAGCCCCACACACGCTCTCGCCACCTAAACCAACATCAACACGGGGCTGCTCAAGCCGTCACCCGTGAATGGACACTTGACTGGGGGCGGGGTCAAACGGTCGTAGCGACGCCTCGATAGGATGATCGCGATGGCGTCGAGGCTGCGGGCAGCCAGGTGCACCAGCGCGGTCCGCTTGATCTGTGACCACACCCCTCCGCCGGGTTCAGCTCGGGGGCATAGGCCGGCAACGCCACCACGCTCACCCCATCGGCGTGTTCCTGGAGAAACGCGGCCATCTCCGCCTGGCGGTGGATGTTCACCCCGTCCCAGACCAGGATCATCCGGCCCCCGGGAAGCTGGGCGTGCGCGGCGGCCAGCAGATCCCGGCAGTCCTGCCAGCCGATGCCTTTCCGGCCGCTGCCACCACGCCAGGTCCGGGCCCGGTAGAGCAGCCCTGGGCCGCCACCCGGGGCGGTAGCAGACCATCGGCGACCACACTCACCCGTCCGGACCCGCCCGGCCGGGTACCCGCACCACCGGTGTTCGCCCACGTCGACCCCAGGTCCGTGCCCGTGGCGGCCTGCGGCTCTGTCCTGTCTCGCCGAGGAAACCCGGCCCAGGCCGCTTGCTCCAGACAGTGCGGGGGCGTGGTTTGTTGCCTGTCACGCAGCGGGCGTGTCGGTGCCGCGCAGGATGTAGAGATCGTCGCCGAAGACGGCGGTGATCTGGATCTGGCCGCCGAGGGCCTGGACGTAGCGGGCGATGACGTCGACGGTGGAGACGTCGCCGCGTTCGATCTGGGAGACCCGGCTCTTGCTGACACCCATGTGCTCGGCGACCTCGGTCTGGGTCAGGCCGAGGAGCCTGCGGCGTTCAGCGAGGCGGTGGCCGTCGATGTAGGCCTGGTTGCGCCTGCGGGCCTCGGTCAGGGTCTCCTCGGCGTCGGCGATCAGATCGGCGCGGACGTCGTTCCACCGGGGGAATCTGGTCATGAGCTGCCCTCCTCGGCTTCCCGTTCCTTCATGTACTCGGCGTACAGCGTCTCCGCGCGTGGGATCGCCGTGCGGTACCAGCCGGACCAGTCGCCCGACTTGTCCCCACCGACCAGCAGGATGGCGCAGCGCCAGGGATCGAAGACGAACAGGACGCGGATCTCCGAGGTGCCCGCGGAAGCTGGCCTGAGCTCCTTGAGATTGTGGATCTCCGAGCCGACCAGGYGGTCGACCAGTGGTCGGCCCAGGCTTGGCCCGGCATCGGCCAGCCGATCGATCGCGTCGACGACGAGCGCCCTGGACCTCGGATCGAGCTCGTTGACCCAGGCCAGGAACTCGTTCGTCACGCGGACTTCCCATTCGTCCACAGACAGAGTTTAGCAAATTCTCGACCTCGGACGTGGGAGCGGCGGCGCCGGGCTCGCTGTCTTCTACGTGGCCGGCCGTGGTGTCTCGACCTCGCGGACACGTAGCGTGGCCACGTCGCGTACCCGAGTTTCGGTGAAATCTGCGAGCAGATCTACTATCCCGTGCTTGAGGCAACCGTAGGCCGGCCGTACGCGCGGCAACAGCGACACCACCGGCGCGATCCGCGGCGGTGGTGTCACCACGGGGCTGAAGTGGAAGCGCCGGCGTGAGCCGCTGTCGATCGTCGGCGAAGTGGACGCCGCGGTACGCGAGGCGTGCTGGGAACTCGGCGCTATCGTTGCCGCCAGTCTGGCAGACGGCTTGAGCGCCGCCCCCGTTGGCCGTGTGGATCGGGAGCTAGCTGTGCGGCGCCGTCTGGGATGTCGGTGTTCGCCGGTACGGTGCCGCCATGTCGAGTCCGCCTTCGCCGCATGACGCGGTGTTCCGCCGGGTCCTCGGTGTGCCGTCGAACGCGGCGTCGCAGCTGCGCGCGACGCTGCCGGCGGCTCTTGTGGCCCGCCTCGACCTCGACCGGCTGGCGATTGTCCCCGGTAGCCTGGTCGACGCCACGCTGCGGTGGCGGCACACCGACCTGCTCTTCACCGCTCCGCTTGACGGCCATGAGGCGTTCATCTACGTCCTCGTCGAGCACCAGAGCAGCAGCGACCCGCTTATGGCGTTCCGGATGCTGCGTTACGTCGTGCGTGTTTGGGACCGCTACCTGGCAGACCATCACAAAGCGGCCCGGCTGCCAGCGGTGGTCCCGCTGGTCGTGCACCACAACGAGCACGCGTGGGTCGCCCCGACTCAGGTGCTCGACCTGGTCGACCTGGCTCCGGACCTCGCCGGCGCCTGGCGGGAGCATCTGCCCCGGTTCCAGTTCCTGCTCGATGACCTGGTTCGCGTTGACGAGCGGGAGCTGCGGGAGCGTCCGCTGACGCACTCGGTGCGGCTCACTCTGCTCCTCCTCAAGATCGTCCCTGGTAACCCCCGGCTCGCCCAGGACCTGCGACCGTGGGTCGACGAACTGCGCGCGGTCCTCGACGGCCCGGATGGCAGGGAGGAGTTCGCCACTTTGCTGCGTTACATTGAGCTGGTCGGAGAAGCGGACGCCCGCGACGAGTTGCATGACCTGATCGCCGGCCTTGGACCTGAGGCGGAGGATGCCTACATGACCATCGCAGAGATGCTCCGTGCCGAGGGTCGTGTCGAGGGTCGCGTCGAGGGTCGTGTCGAGTCGCTCCTCCAGCTGTTGACCCTCAAATTCGGTCCGCTTCCCGAGGCCGCGCTCGCCGCTGTGCACGACGCCTCCGCCGGCCAGCTCCAGACCTGGACCGCTCGCGTCCTGATCGCCGACACGCTCGACCAGCTTTTCCTCTGACCAGCTGCAACGCCGCGGTAGCTCTCTTCGCGCGGGTTGCCTGTCAGCACGAGYACGCGTCCTGACGCGCCTTCAGCCCGGCCGCGGCGATGTTGGCCGGGTCGCCGCGGGGGATCGCGTCGGTGACCACGCGCACCAGGCGCACCCCCACCCATATGCACGTACTGGCCTTCCCGGACATGGATGATCCGTTCGGGTCCCCCGCTCCGACCGTGGTAGCCGGAACCCCCTGCTGTGCGAGATCATCCGGGCGCTCACCGCGACGGACCTGACAGCCGTCCCGCTGCGCTCGCTGCGGCAGGTGACCGAGCTACGGCTCGGCCTGCCCCAACCGCGCGACGACCGCGTCGCCGCGCTCACAGCGGCGCTGGCCGGTGATCCCGCCGATCCGCGGACTCGGGCCGAGTTCGGCGCCACCGTCGGGGCGAGTGAACGTACAGTGAACGTACCTTGAGCCGCCTGTTCCGTTGCCAGACCGGGATGACCTTCCCGCAGACCGTGCTCAGGTCCCCCAAACTCACCGGTCGACGGATCGCCGTCACCTTGGTATGTCGATTTATCCTGTATCGTCCCCAATGGCATCATGAGCGGGGTGCCCCGGGGGACCGGGGAGAATCGGGAAGCCGGTGAAAGTCCGGCACGGGCCCGCCGCGGTAACCGGGAAGTCGCCGTCCATGCGCGTCGCGCAGCCACTGGGCCCTCGGGTCCGGGAAGGCGGACGGCCGGCGTTGATCCGGAAGTCCGAAGACCGGCCCCGCATCGACGTCGCCCGTCGTCGTGCGGGCGGCCGGACAGCGGGAGCCTGCCATGCCCACCGACAGCCACCCCACCGACAGCCACCCCACGAACCTCCGCCCCACGGACCTCTACGATGTCCTGCACCGGCGGCGCGACGTGCGCGGCCAGTTCACCGGCGCGCCGATCCCCGCCGACGTGCTCGACCGGGTGCTCGGGGCGGCTCACGCCGCGCCGAGCGTCGGCCTCAGCCAGCCCTGGGACTTCATCCTCGTCACCGACGAGCGGTCCCGGCGGGCCTTCCACACCCATGTGCACCGCGAGCGCGCCGTCTTCGCCGGGGCCCTGGCCGGTGAGCGTGCAGCCCGGTTCGCCCGGATCAGGATCGACGGCATCCTGGAGTCGTCGTTGTCGCTGGTTGTGACCTACGATCCGCACCGCGGGGGGCCGGCGGTGCTGGGGCGGCACGCCATTGCCGACGCCGGCTTGTACTCGGTGTGCCTGGCGATCGAGAACCTGTGGCTCTCCGCAACCGCCGAGGGCCTCGGGGTGGGCTGGGTGTCGTTCTACCGGGAGCCGTTCGTTCGTGACCTGCTCGCCATCCCCGCCGACATCCGGCCCGTGGCGTGGCTCTGCCTCGGGCCGGTAACCCACCTTGAGCACGTTCCCGACCTCGAACGCCATGGCTGGGCCCGGCGGCGTCCCCTCGCCGACGCCGTCCACGCCGAGCGCTGGGGCRCGATGCCGTCCGGGGGCGCGATGCCGTCCGGGGACGGTGCTCCCRCTGATCCTGGAATCGAGGGGCCAGCGGGTGTCCAACACTTGTTGGACTTCAGGTATGACTGTGGTGAGCATGCGGGATCTCAGCCACGCCGTGGGTACCTGGGTTGACCGTGCGCACGCGGGAGAATCGATCGTCATCACTCGCAACGGACGACCGTGGGCGAGGCTGGTGCCCGAACTGACGCAGACGGGCAGTGACTACCTGGACCAACTCGTTGCCGAGGGGCGCGTTACCGTCCCCACCGCGAGCCTGGCTGATCTCCCCGAACCGACGTCTACGGGCAGCTGGGACGGCCGTGACTCCGTGGACGTGGTGGCGGAGCTACGCGGGGAATCTTCTTGAATTATCTGGACTCCAGCGCATTGATGAAGTTGACCCATCCGGAGCGTGGGACGCGTGCGCTGCGCTCCTGGCTTGCCGTCCGGCCAGGCGTCGCGGTGTCGTCCGCGCTTGTGATGCTCGAAGTGACCCGAGCGTTGCGCCGCAGCGACCCCGCCGCTCTTCCCCGTATCCCCGACGTCCCGTCGCGGATCACGCTCGTGCCCATCGACCAACCGATCATGGTCTCCGCCGCGGCCTTGACGGATCCGTTGCTGCGTTCGCCGGATGCCCTGCATCTCGCGACGGCGCTCCGGYTCGATGCGCCGTCACTGGTCTTCGTCAGCTACGACAAGCGCCTGTCGACCGCCGCCGCCCAGGAAGGCCTGACCGTTGCTGTGCCCGCCTGAGCCAGGTATGAGTATGTACCCATACCCATACCCATACCCATACCCATRCCCTACGAGCGTGTGAAGGGAGACGTCCCGTGACCGATGCCAACATCCGCATCCCTGGTGAGGCAGGCGACCGGCTCGCGGAGGTCGCGGCGGCCGAGGGTCTGTCTTTGCGCGCCTATCCCGCCCGTCTCGCTGATCAGGTCCTCACTCTGGACGACACTGCCTTGGTCGCAGCCGGCCGGGCAACGTCCTGGCGTCTCGCCTGATCCACCGGGCGCATGCCGAGCCTGGCTGGTTTCTTCGCCCGAGCCGGTGGCCGGCGTTGGGAGCGGACCATGCCTGAGGAAGGGTGGACCATGCCTGAGGAAGGGTGGACCATGCCTGAGCAAAACGTGGCGTCCGAGCAAAATATGGCGTCGGTGCTGCCCCGGTCCTTGGGTACTTCCTCGGATTCGCGCCGAGGATGGTGAGCCGGGCACCCCCGTTCGGCCCCACGTTTCCGTTCAGGTCGTGTTGAGCATTCCCGAAACCCGTGGCCAGGCTAGGCTCGTCCCACGTGAACGGCGTTCCCGAGCCACTGAACTAGCCGCTGAAAGGATCCTCATGCGACGGCGTCTGTCGATCACCCTGGCCGGCCTCGGCTTGTTCACCGCGTTGTTCGCCGCTGCGGCCTCGGCGGTGGCACCGGCGGCTCCGAGCGCCACGARGGTCGTCGCGGAGCCGGTCGCGTTCACGACCTGGAACGAGAAGCAGCCACCGGCGGCCGTCACCTACGACCGGCATCTCGTTCCGGTCGGCGCCGGGGCGGTCGTACTGGCGGCCGGCGGACCTCGTACCGTGGTGGGCTTGGTGGTTCAGGGGCTGCTGCCCGGCCACAGGTACGGGGCGCATGTTCATCAGAAGGCGTGCGGCGCGACGGGTACGGCGGCCGGGCCGCATTACCAGAACGTGCCGGATCCGGTACAACCCTCTGTCGATCCGGCGTACGCCAATCCACACAACGAGGTCTGGCTGGATTTCAGTACGGACGCCGACGGCAACGGCCAGGCGTTCGCCGTCGTCGACTGGAACTTCCGAGCCGGCGGTGCCAGGGCCGTCGTGCTCCACGAGCACGGGACGAGTGGCATGCCCGGCGAAGCCGGATCCGCCGGTCYGCGGGCGGCCTGCATCACCGTTCCGTTCTCCTAAATTTTTCCTAGATCCGATCGCTTCGCTATCTTGTGGCGAAGCCGAAGGCGGCGGTCGCGTAGCCGGTTTGCCACAGTCAGAGTCTCCGGTGCGTGGTGGATGAGCACCAGGACGCCGGACAGTGGCGTGACGCGGCCGTGCGGCGGGTTCAGCAGGGCGGCCGTGCGGCGGGTTCAGCAGGGCGGTGCGGTCGTCGCGCCCCCGACTGGGGCGCCCGTCGGGCAGCTTGTCGCCGTGGTCGAGGCGCCCGGGCTCGGCGACGGGGTCGGCGCGACCGTCGGGGAGGCGCCCGTCGGCTGCGATGGCCGGCTCGTAGGCGTGGCGCTCGGCTGCGCGCTCGCCGTGGTGGGTACCGGTGTCGCAGTGCCCGGGTCCGTCGGTGTCATCGGCTGTTCGTCGCCGACCGGGGGTGGGCTGGCCGGGCCGGGCCGAGCCGGGCCGGGCCGGGTGCCCGGCGTCCACAGCGGAGCACCGGCCGGCGGCTGGTTCGCGGGGCCGCCGGGGGCCGCCGGGCCGAACGACGGGGCGGGGGCGGCCGGTTCCACCTGGGGATCGGAGCCGCCGGCCCCGATGAGCGCGGCGACGAGCCCGACGAGCCCGACGATTCCAGCGAGCAGGACGACCGGCAGCGCTCCGTGCGCGCCCGGTGCCTGCCGCCGCCAGGACGCCGGGAGCCGGCCGAGCAGCATGCCGAGGAGCCCGCCGTCCGCCGGGTGTCGCGGCGGACCGGCTGCGCCGCCGTCGGCGGGATCCTGCACCGAGCCGTCCGCGCCCCGGCGGGGCACCGGGACGGTGCGCCACGACTGGTCGTCGCCCGGCGGTGGCGTCGGCCGGTTGGCCAGGGGATGGGTCGGCTGATCGGGCCGGTCAGGGTCCAGCGGCGCGCCGTTGCTGTTGCTGTTGCTGCCGTTGCCGGGTCCCGCGCTCAGCGGCGGGCGGGCCTGCCAGGGGGTGAGGGCCAACGCCGCAGCCCGGTCGGCGTCGGCCGGGGTGCGGACCGCGGAGTCCGAGACCAGGCTGCGGACCAGTTCGGCGGCGCTCGGGCGCTCCTCCGGCCGACGCCCGAGCGCCGCGCGCACCAGCGGGGCGAGCTTCACCGGCACGCCGGCGATGTCGGGTGGTCGGTCCTCGCGCATCCTGGTCAGYACGTCGGACTGCTCGGAGGCGAACGGCGGATGTCCCGTCGCCGCGTACGTCACGCAGGCGCCCCAGGCGAACACGTCGGCGGGGGGCCCGGCCCGTTCCCCGCGCAGCTGCTCGGGCGCCATCCAGGCCAGCGTGCCAATGAGAATCCCGGTGCGGGTGTGGCTGGGGATCCCCGAGGCCCGCGCGATGCCGAAGTCGATGACCTTCGGGCCGTCCCAGGCCAGCAGGATGTTCGAGGGCTTGAGGTCGCGGTGCACCACTCCGGCGGCATGGATGGCGATCAGCGCGTCGGCGAGTCCCACGCTGAAGCCGTGCAGCAGCCGTTCCTCCAGCCGGCCGTGGCGCAGCACCGCGTCGGCGAGGCTGGTGCCCTCCACGTATTCGGTCGCCAGCCACGGCGACGTGGCCTCGGGATCGGCGTCGAGTACCGCCGCGACCGCCCGGCCGTGCACCCGGCGGGCGGCGGCCACCTCGCGGCGGAACCGTTCCCGGAATTCGGGGTCGTCGGCGAACCGGGCGTCGGGAACCTTCACCGCGGCGGCCCGGCCGTCGGCGTTGAAACCGAGGTACACGGTGCCCATGCCGCCAGCGCCGATCCGGTTGTGGATCGTGAACGGGCCGACGTGGCGCGGGTCGTCGTCAACAAGCGGGGTCAGCATCGTGCCGCCTGTCCTGATCGCCGCGTTCGGTTCCGCGTTCGGTTCCGCGTTCGGCCGTGAGACTCGGAATGCCGGGGCTCACCCGAAAGCTCACTCCTTCGTCGGCGGTGGGCACGGGCCGAGGCCCGATGGCCGCCGGCCCGCGCCGCACCGGTGTCCGTGGGTCGACGGCATTCACAGCGTCATTCACAGCGTCCACGGCATCCGCGACGTCCACGGCCCCGCGAGACCCCTAACCCTGAACCGTAATGCTTCCAGCGCAGCGATGTGCGGCTGGGCGCGGAGGCGGGCGCCTCGGGTCCGCCACCCGYCACCGCCATCCGCCACCCGCCATCCGGTACCGCCCGCCGCCACCCGGACCCCGGCGGACGGCCCTACCGTCGGCTGCCGGAGACATTCGGGTCGCTCGGCGGAATCTTGTCCAGGGTGGAGAAGATTGTGCCAGTCCAGCGGAAGCGGACGTCGGCGTGGCCCGACGGGGCATCGACCGGGTCCCGCGGGTCGTAGGTGGCATAGCGCAGCACGACTTCATGATCGTTGCGCTGGCGCTGGAGGGTGATGCGCGCGCTGGGTGCCTTCGTGTCCGTGCCACGGTACTCACCGTCGGCGAAGACGAAGGCGAGCTGCCGGGGGGTGTCCCCGGCCGGCTGGCCGGTGCCGATCACTACGTTCAGTCGCCGGTCGGCCGCGTAGGTGCTCATGTCCGGCTCATAGCCCTTCCGGCGCACCGTGGCGGCGGCGTCGGCGGCGGACAGCGTCGCCACCGTGGTCGCCACCGTGGTCGCCACCGGTGTCGGGCTCGCTGACGCCGACGCCCGCGCCCGCGCCGATGCGGGCCCGGTTGTGGCGGGCGGCGCGGCGGCCTGCAACGGACCCGTCGTCCCGGCGGCCTGCAACGGACCCGTCGTCCCGGCGGCCGTCCCCGCCGTCGCCAGCGGGTCTGGCGTCGACCCCGTGATGGTGGGCGTGTCGTCGCTACGGTTGAGCACCAGGGCCGCCGCGAGGCCCCCGCTGAGCAGCACCGCGAGCAGCGCGGCCACCGCCACGACGGCTCCACGCCGCCCGCCGCCCCCGCTCCCGCCTCTGCCCGACCCGACGCGCCACCCGTCGTCCTCCCAGCCGTCAGCGCCGTGGCTCACGGTCGGCGGGGCGGACGCGCGGTGGTGGGCGGACGCGCGGTGGTGGGCGGACGCGCGGTGGTGGGCGGGATCGGGACCGTAGCCGGCGTCGCGGTACCCCCCGTGGGGACCCTCGCCGTCCGGCGGGGTCGGCGGCAACGACCACCAGCGGGCCAGCGCCGTCTCGCTGGCCCGGTCCGATTCGGCGGGGGAGCGGACGTCGTGGCCGACCAGTCGGGCGAGCAGCTCGGTGGCGGCGGGGCGGCGCGCCGGCTCCTTGTCCAGGGCCGCCCGCACGACGCCGACCAGGGACGCGGGCAACCCGTCGAGGTTGGGCTCCGCGGTGAGGATCTGCAGGCCGATCGCCTCCGCCCGTTCGCCCCGGAAGGGGGGCCGGCCGGCGGCGGCGAAGGTGACGCAGGCCCCCCAGGCGAAGATGTCGGCCGCGGGTCCGGCCCGCTCGCCGCGCAGCTGCTCGGGCGCCATCCAGACCAGGGTGCCGATCAGCATTCCCGTCCGGGTGTGGCTCGTGTTGTCCCCGGCGCGGGCGATGCCGAAGTCGATGACCTTCGGGCCGTCCCAGGTGAGCAGGATGTTCGCCGGTTTGAGGTCGCGGTGCACCACCCCGGCGGCATGGATCGCGACCAGGGCGTCGGCCAGACCGACGGCGAGTCCCTGGACCAGTCGATCGTCGAGCTGGCCGCGGGTGGCGACCGCGTCCGCCAGGTTCCTGCCCTCGACGTACTCCGTGGCCATCCACGGCCGTTGCCCGGTCAGGTCGGCGTCGAGCACAGCGGCGACGGCGCTGCCCCTGACCCGGCGGGCCGCGTCGACCTCGTGCCGGAAACGGGACCGGAACTCGGGATCGTCGGCGAGTCCGGCCGACGRCACCTTCACGGCCGCAGGCCTGCCGTCGGTGCCGAAACCGAGGTAGACGACGCCCATCCCACCCGCGCCGATGCGGTTCGCCAGCCGGTAGGGGCCGATGCGTCGGGGATCGTCCGTGGTCAGGGGCGTCAGCACGCCGCTTGCCTTCTCTCCGTCGTCGGGTGTCGGGGTAGCCCGGGTGTCGGGGTGGCCCGGGTGTCGGGGTAGCCCGGGTGTCGGGGTGGCCCGGCGGTTCCGGCGCACCTCGCGACGGTGCGGGGTGGAGATGCGCCGATTGTCTCCCGTGCCGTCCCCTGCACTCATCTGACGGCGTTGCCTTCGCTCTGTGTCAAGTGTCCGCCACTTTATGTGTGCGGTGTGGTCGACGCGCCGCTCGCGGTGTGGTTGACGCGTCGCCGCTACGCCCTGACGACCTTCGCGCGAAGATTTGTCCAATGCTTGGTATGGAACGAAAGAATTAGAGGTTGTAGCGTAATCTTGCAGGGATATTTTCGTAAGAAGATCGACGTCGCCGAGACGGCTCGTGGGATGGCGACGGGATCCGGATGAAAGTGGTCCGGGGGAGGAGAGCGGGATGGTCGTCCCCTTGCGGTCAGCCCAGCCCTTGCGGTCAGCCCAGGTGTCTGCGTCCGGTGCCCGGTCGGCGGACGCGATGCCGGCGGAGGGGCTAGCGGCGGACGCAGTGCTGAGCACGCTCGGTCGTCACGTCCTCGTCGACGGCTTCGACCTCGTCTGCGACCTGGCGATGAGCCGCGGCAGCGTGCTCGTCGACGCCCGTGATGGGCGGCGCTATCTCGACCTCTACAGCTTCTTCGCCTCGGCGCCGCTCGGGATCAACCCGCCGGACCTCGTCAACGACGCGGGCTTCGTCGCCCGGCTGGGCCGGGTGGCGGTCAACAAGCCGGCGAATCCGGACGTCGCCACCGTCGCCTACGCCGAGTTCGTGCGGACCTTCGCCCGGGTCCTCGGCGATCCGCAGTTGCCGCATCTGTTCTTCGTCGAGGGCGGGGCCCTGGCGGTGGAGAACGCGCTCAAGTGCGCCTTCGACTGGAAGAGCCGGCACAACGCGGCACACGGCCGTCCCGCGGCGCTCGGCCGTCGGGTTCTGCACCTGCGGAACGCCTTCCACGGACGCAGCGGCTACACCCTCTCGGTCACGAACACCGATCCGGTCAAGACCGAGCGTTTCCCCGTCTTCGACTGGCCGCGCATTGACTGCCCGGCGATGATGTTTCCCTGCGTGGGGCCGGCCCTCGACGCCGTGATTGCCGCGGAACGTGTCGCGCTCGGCCAGGCCGAGRCCGCCTTCGCCGCCCATCCCCACGACATCGCCTGCTTTCTGRCCGAACCGATCCAGAGCGAGGGCGGGGACAACCACCTGCGGGCCGAGTTCTTGGCCGCGATGGCCGCGCTCTGCCGGCGCCACGACGCGCTGTTCGTGCTCGACGAGGTGCAGACCGGTGTCGGCGCCACCGGCTCGGCGTGGGCCTACCAGCAGCTCGGCCTGCGCCCGGACGTCGTCGCGTTCGGTAAGAAGGTCCAGCTCGGCGGGGTGATGGCCGGCCGGCGGGTCGACGAGGTCGCCGACAACGTCTTCCGCGTGCCCGGGCGGATCAACTCCACCTGGGGTGGTGGCCTGGTGGACATGGTCCGCGCCACCCGCATCCTGGAGATTATCGAGGCACAGGGGCTCATGGCCCGGGCCGGCGAGCTCGGCGTGGGCATGCTTGCCGGGCTGACGGAGCTCGCGRCCCGCCACTCCCGGCTGCTGCGTAATCCCCGTGGGCGCGGTCTGCTCTGCGCGGTGGACCTGCCGGGCAGCGCCGTCCGGGACGAGGTGCTGCGGCGGCTGCGGGTGCGCGAGGGAGTCCTCGCGCTGCCCGCCGGGGAACGGGCCATCCGGTTCCGACCGGCGCTGACGGTGAGCGCCGAGCAGCTCGCCGCCGGGATCGCGGCCCTCGGCCGGGTCCTCGACGGACTGCCGGGTGGTGGATTGGACGGGCTGGGCGGATCCGATGGGCCGGGCGGATTAGATAGGCCGGATGGACCCGGTGGACCGGATGGGGGATCGTCATGACGCTGGTACGGCCACGGCGGGTTGGTGCGCTCATTGGCGGACGTCCGCGGGACGGACGTCCGCGGGACGGGTGCGCGCCGCCCGGCGCGGCCGAAGCGGAGCTCACCCCGGTCCGGACGGTGCCCTCGACCAACCCGGCCCGGCTCGACGACGTGGTCGCCGAGGTCGAGCTGGCCGGCCCGGAGACGATCCTTGCCGCCGCGGTGGCGGCCCGTGACGCCCAGCGCACCTGGGCAGACGTGCCGGCCCCGGTCCGGGGAAGCGTGATCGGCAATCTCGGCCGGCTCGTCGCGGACAACGCCGCCGCGCTCGCCCGGCTCGTCACCCGGGAGATCGGCAAACCGGCGGCCGAGGCTCGCGGCGAGGTCCAGGAGATCATCGACACCTGCGAGTTCTTCCGCGGCGAGGGACGCCGGCTTTACGGCGAGACCGTTCCCTCCGAGATGCCGGACAAGCAGCTGTTCACCTTCCGGGAGCCGGTCGGGGTGATGATGGTGATAACAGCGGGGAACTTCCCGGTGGCGGTGCCGTCCTGGTACATCGTGCCGGCCCTGCTCGCCGGCGACACCGTGGTCTGGAAGCCTGCCGAGTACGCGGCGGCCTGCGCGCAGGCCCTGGTCGAGCTGATGGCCGCCGCCGGGGTTCCCGCCGRCGCGGTGAACCTCGTGCCCGCCGACGGCGCGGCGACGTCGCTCGGGCTGGAGCGGGCGCTGGCGGCCGGCGTCGTCGACAAGGTCGGCTTCACCGGATCCACCGAGGTCGGCCGGTTCATCGGCGCCCTGTGCGGCCGGTACCTGCAGTCGCCGTGCCTGGAACTCGGCGGGAAGAACCCGATGGTCGTTGCGCCCGACGCCGATCTCGACGCCGCCGTCGAAGCGGCGGTGTTCGCCGGGTTCGGCACCGCCGGGCAGCGGTGCACCTCGCTGGGTACGGCGATCGTGCACGAGTCGGTGCACGCCGAGTTCGTGCGTCGGCTCGACGCCGCCGTGTCCGCGGCGGTCGTCGGCGATCCGACCCGGGACGTGCTGTACGGGCCGCTGCTCGACGCCCGGTTCGCGGCCGGGTTCGCCGACCATCTCGACCTGATCCGGGACCATCACCGGATCTTCGGGTCCACCGCGGTGGGACGGATCACGTCGGCCGGTTTCGGGACGTCGGCCGGTTCATCGACGCCGTTGACACCGGCAGGGCCGGGAAGGTGGCCGGGCGGACCGCGTCGCGGCTTCGTCGGCGATCCCGACTCCGGGCTGTACTACCACCCGGTGGTGCTCGACGGCGTGCGCCCGGACGACGAGGTGTTCCGCGAGGAGACGTTCGGTCCGATCATCGGCGTTACCACCTACCGCAGCCTCGACGAGGCCATCGACCTGGCGAACCTGCCCGGCTACGGGCTGTCGTCGTCGATCTACACCGGCGATGCGGCGAGCGCGTTCCGGTTCCGGCGGGGGGTGCGGGCCGGGATGGTCAGCGTCAACTCCTCGACGTCGGGCGCGGAGGCCCACCTGCCCTTCGGTGGCAACGGGCGGTCCGGTAACGGAAGCCGCCAGTCCGGTCGCTGGGTCCTCGACCAGGTCACCCGATGGCAGTCGATGAACTGGGACTACTCCGGCAGGTTGCAGAAGGCCCAACTCGACACGGCCGTGCCCCCGGCCGACCTGTCCTTCCGCCTGTCGGACCCGTGACGTTCCGACTGAGACGGGTGCCGTGCTGCCGTCTCGCCGTGCTGCCGTGCTGCCGTCTCGCCGTGCTGCCGTGCTGCCGTCTCGCCTCATGGACCCGATGGGGTTTTCTCGACGATGCGGAACAACGCGGCTGGTCACGGCGGATCGGGGCGTCCGGAGGTTCCGCCGTCCCGGTGCGTTGTCGCATCTCGCCGCATCCAGGACTGGGCCCCGGCGCCGGGCGCCGGTCCGCGCCAT
Source organism: Frankia sp. KB5 (assembly GCF_002099325.1). Classification (NCBI taxonomy): domain Bacteria; kingdom Bacillati; phylum Actinomycetota; class Actinomycetes; order Frankiales; family Frankiaceae; genus Frankia; species Frankia sp. KB5. The sequence continues at coordinate 49,082 of NZ_MRUJ01000044.1, forward strand.
AGTCGGCRCATGCCAGACCTGGTGATGCAACCGATGCCCGGGATGCGGCCGACCCCCGGCACACGACGGGCCGGCCGCCGGGAATGGGCYGGTCTCGCCGTACTCGCCCTGCCCTGCCTGCTGCTGTCGATCGACGTGACCGTGCTGTACTTCGCCCTGCCGTTCATCACCGCACGCCTCGCCCCGAGCGGCGCCCAACTGCTCTGGATCGTCGACATCTACTCCTTCGTGCTCGCCGGCCTGCTGATCACGATGGGGACGGTCGGCGACCGGATCGGGCGTCGCCGGCTCCTGCTCTACGGCGCGGCCGTGTTCGGAACCGCGTCGGTACTCGCCGCCTACGCCACCGGCCCGGTCATGCTGATCCTCGCCCGGGCGGCGATGGGCGCCGCCGGTGCCACCCTGATGCCGTCGACCCTCGGGCTCATCCGGGTCCTGTTCGTCGATCCGGACCAGAGGCGCGTCGCCGTCGCCATCTGGACGGCGAGCTTCTCCGGCGGTGTCGCGCTGGGACCGCTGCTCGGCGGCTTCCTGCTGGAGCACTTCTGGTGGGGTGCCGTCTTCCTGATCAATGTGCCGGTGATGCTCCTGCTGCTGGTGCTGGGTCTCGCGTTCCTGCCCGAGTTCCGGGATCCGCGTCCCGGCCGCTTCGACCTGACCAGCGCCGGGCTCTCCCTCGCCGCCGTCCTCAGCGCGGTCTACGGCATGAAGCGCATCGCCGAACACGGCTGGACCGCCGTTCCGATGACCGCCTTCGTCGTCGGTGTGATCCTGGGTGGCCTCCTTGTGGTCCGGCAGCGCCGGGTCGACCAACCGCTGATCGATCCGCGGTTGTTCGCGTCCCGTGCCGTGCGCACGGCGTTGGCCGTCAACGCCCTCGCCCTGTTCGCCCTCGTCGGGTTCAGCTTCTTCGCCACTCAGTACCTGCAGCTCGTGGCGGGCCTGACCCCRCTGGTCGCCGGACTGTGGACGATGTTGCCGGCGACCGCAATGATTATCTCTGTGCTGGCCGCCCCCCGGCTGCTGCGGCTGCTGCGGCTGGGCGGCGCGCTTGGCGCGGGGCTGGTCGTCACCGCGCTGGGATTCGGCATCGCCAGTCGGCTCGGCGTCTCCGGGGGTCTGCCGGTGCTGCTCGGCGCCTATGCCGTGCTGATCAGCGGGGTCGGTGTCGTCCTCACGATCTRCACCGACGTCGTGCTCGGCAACGCCCCACCCGAACGGGCGGGTTCGGCCTCCGCCCTGTCCGAGTCGGCCATCGAGTTCGGGGGCGCGCTCGGGGTCGCCGTTCTCGGCAGCATCGCCACCGCCGTCTACCGGAACGAGGTGCCGACGCGGGCACCGTCCGGCCTGCCCACGATCGCGGTCGACGCGGCGCGGGAGACCCTCGGCGGTGCGGTGGAGGTCGCCCACCGGCTCCCCGGCGGCCTCCACCCGGGTGGTCTTGGCGACATGCTGCTGCGGGTGGCACAGGAATGCTACGTCGACGCGATGTCGGTGACCGCCCTGATTGCCATGACGGTCATGGCGGTCACGGCCATCGCCGTCGTGGTGGTGCTGCGCCGGGACGCTGCGCCGTCGATGCCTGAATCGTCAACGGTCGGATCGTCAACGGCCGGGGACGCGGTCGCCGGGCGGGCCGAGAGCGTCGGCACCGAAGGGTCCGACCGTACGGTGGCGGACTCCGCCGCTCCCGGGGCATAGGCGTCGCTTCCGATCGTAGACGCCGCTCCCGGGCGGGCTCCCGGGCGGCATAGCCGGGTCAGCCGGCCGTCGACTGGCTCGGTGCGGTCGTGGGCGTCGGTGCGGTCGTGGGCGTCGGTGCGGTCGTGGGCGTCGGTGCGGTCGTGGGCGTCGGTGCGGTCGTGGGCGTCGGTGCGGTCGTGGGCGTCGGTGCGGTCGTGGGCGTCGGTGCGGTCGACTGGCTCGGTGCGGTCGTGGGCGACTCGAAGCGGGGCCGCAGGGGCATGCCGGCGGTGCCGGCGTCCGGCCGGACCGCGAGGGTCTGGTGGATCTGGGTCCGCCCGCTCTCGAAGCTCAGCGCCGATCCGGCCATGTAGAGCCGCCAGACGCGGGCCCGACCCGCCCCGACCATGCCGACCGCGGCCGGCCAGTTCTTCTCCAGCAGGCGTACCCAGGCCCGCAGGGTCAGCGCGTAGTGCTCGCGCAGGGACTCGACGTGGCGCGCCTCGAAACCGGCCGCCTGCATCAGGGAGACCATGACCCCGATCTCGTGTAGTTCCCCGTCCGGGAAGACGTAGCGCTGGAGGAAGTCGCGTCCCCTCGGCAACGGGACCGGGCCGAGGCCGGGCCGGGCCCGGCGGGCCCCCGCGGGGTCGCCGGGAAACGAGATGCCGTGGTTGAGCAGGCGCCCCCCGGGGCGCAGCAGCCGGTACAACTGGTCGAAGTAAGTCGGGAGCATCGCCCGGCCGACGTGTTCCACCATGCCGATGGAACTGATCGCGTCGAAGGGGCCGTCCGGGATTTCCCGGTAGTCCTGCAGGCGGATCTCGATGACGTCGGCGAGGTCCGCCTCGGCGACGAGGCGGCGGGCCTGCGTGGCCTGTTCCACCGAGATGGTCACCCCCACGCCGCGGACCCCGTGGTGGCGGGCGGCGTGGATCAGCATGCTGCCCCAGCCGCAGCCGATGTCCAGCAACCGCTCGCCGGGACGCAGGCCCAGCTTGCGGCAGACCAGCTCGTGCTTGGCGTTCTGGGCGGCGTCCAGGCCGACCTGCTCCGATTCCCACACCCCGCAGGAATAGGTCATCGTCGGGCCGAGGATGAGGCGGTAGAACGCATTGGACACGTCGTAGTGATGGGATATCGCCGCCGCGTCCCGGTCCCGGGTGTGCTGCCGGCCGCGCAGCCGGGCCTCCTCGGGCGGCGGGGCCGGCATGCGCGGGCCGAGTTCGCGCAGCAGGGTCGCGGCGGCGCGGGCGGTCGCGCCGGTCAGCCGCGAGCCGGCACCGGCGATGCCTCGGCGCACCGCGAGGGCGGCGAAGATGTCCCCCTCGACGTCGATCTCCCCGGCGACGAAGGCCCGCGCGAAGCCCAGCTCACCCGGGCGGAACAGAATGCGGCGCAGCGCCTCCGGCGAGCGGACCAGGATCCGGGTGGTGGTGTCCGGTCCCAGCACCGAGCCGTCCCACAGCGCGATCCGTACCGGCGGGTCGTCCCCGATCAGGCTCTCGAACAAGATGCGCGTCGCCCGCGCCACGTTCGGTGACCACTGCGGCTCCCGGCGCGGAATGGTCGCTTCGGCAGGGTCGTGCTCCGCCGGCTGTCGACTGATCGTCACGGCGCATCCTCCGGTTGTTACCTGGGCTCATCGTCCCCCGGAAACCTGCTGCCGCAACGGTGTCGGGTGTTGCATGTCCGTATCCCCGACGGGATCCTCGGTAGCGGGAATGCTCCGGTCCGTCCCGCGCCGCTCAGGCCACGGCGGAGGCGCCGAGCAGGGCCTTGAGGTCGCCCATGAGGGCCGGAGTGCGCTGGACCGTATGCGCGTCGTCGAACCGGAACACGGTGGTGCGGCTCGCGGTCTGCAGCCGCAGGTGCACTTCCGTCCGCCCGGGAGGGGCGCCGAGAACCTCCCGCAGCCGCTCCACCGTCAGCGGCGCACCCGCTGCTTGAGCGGGCGGGATTCCGGCGCGACGTACGCCTCRCAGCCGATGATGGGCTTGACGCCGGCCGCCGTCGCCTGCTTGTGGAAGTCGTAGGCGCCGTACATGTAGCCGTGATCGGTGATTGCGACCGCCGGCATCTGCTGGCGGAAGACCTCTTTGAGCATGTCCTTCAGCCGAGCCGCCCCGTCCAGTGTCGAGTACTCGGTGTGAACGTGAAGGTGGACGGAAGAGTTGGACCGTCAGACCTTCCCGCGCGCGCGGTCCGGACACCTCCGCCGTCGTGTCTGCCGGGTACTACGAAGCGATACCGCCGCGGTGCGTACCGCCGCCGCTCGGCGCCGCCACGGTCGTCCCCCGCACGGTCGTCCCCCGCACGGTCGTCCCCCGCACGGTCGTCCCCCGCGCCTCGGCGACGGCGGCCTCGATCACCGCGATCGTCCGCTCCACCTCGCCGTCCGAGGTCGACCAGTTGCTTACCGAGATGCGCATCGCCGTGCGCCCCGCCACACCGTGCCGCTCACGAACGCCTCGCCGCTCGCCGTCACCGCGGCCGTGACCGCCGCCGTCAGCCGGTCGCCCTCCGCCCGCCCGGCCGCCGTCCGGTCGCCCTCCTGGTCTGCCACCACCCGGATCAGCACCTGGTTGAGCTCCACGACGCGGCCCGGGCCGGCTGACCCGGCTGACCCGGCTGACCCGGCTGGGCCGGCCACCGAGTTCAGCACCGTCACCCCGGGAAGAGCGGCGAGCCGCACGGCGAAGCGGTTGGCATACTCGCAGCACCGGTCCACCAGATCGCGCAGCCCCGCCCGGCCGAGCGAGCGCAGCGCCGCGTATACGGCGAAGGCCCGTGCCCGGCGGCTGAACTCCGGTGTCCAGTCGACCGGGTCGAGCCGGCCGGCGGAGTCGAGGACGAAGTAATCCGCCGAGACCGACATCGACCGCCGGTGCGCCTCGCGGTCCGCGATGAGCGCGATCCCGCAGTCGTACGGGACGTTGAGCCACTTGTGGCCGTCGGTCGCCCACGAGTCGGCCCGCTCGACCCCGGCGACGAGGGCGCGCCGGGACGCCGCCGCCGACACCGCCGCCCACAGCCCGAACGCACCGTCCACGTGTACCCAGGCGCCGTGTTCGCGGGCCAGCGCGCACACCTCCTCGAAGGGGTCGAACCCGCCGGTGTTGACCTCCCCCGCCTGGGCGATCACGATCGTCGGCCCGCTCCCGCCGCTCTCGTCGGCAAGGGCCGCCCGCAGCGCCTCGGGGCGCATCCGCCCGAGTTCGTCGGCCTCGACGGCGATCGTCGCGCGGGTGCCGAATCCGAGCAGGCGCAACGCGGCGTCGACGGTGGCGTGCCGGGCGGCACCGACCAGGACCCGCACGGGCGGCGCCCCGGCGAGACCGTCCGTCTCGACATCCCAGCCGGCCCGCGCCAGCACCCGGTGCCGTGCGGCCGCCAGGGCGGTCACGTGCGCCATCTGGGTGCCGGTGGTGAACCCGACGGACACCCCCGACGGCAGGCCGAGCAGTTGCGCGATCCAGCGGCCGGTCAGCGCCTCGACGGCGCTGGCGGCCGGGGAGAGGGAGGCCAGGGCGGCGTTCTGGTCCCACACGACGGTGAGCAGGTCGGCGGCGAGCGCCGCCGGCAGGGTCCCGCCGACGACGTAGCCGAAGAAGCGGCCCGAGCCGGTCGCGGTGAGGCCGCCGGCCACCGCGTCGACCAGGGCGTCGATGACCGCCACCGGGTCGCTCGGGCCTGCCGGCAGCGTGTCGCCGAGCCGGCGGCGGACCTGCTCGGCGGTCAGGCTGGGGCCGACCCGACGATCGGCCAGACCCGCCAGGTAGGCGTCGGCATGCCCGGCGGCGGCGCGCAGTGCCGCGCGGAGCGCGTCAACGGGCGGCATGCCTCGCATCGGTGGATCTCCTCGTCCGAGATGGATGATCGTTCGCCAGCGGGTCCGATGCCCGGCGGCGTCAGTCGGCCGCCACCGCCGCCGCCGGGCGTGCGCCGCCTCCCGGCCCAGCCAGTCCAGCACCAGCTCGGCGGTGAGCCTTCGCCTCAAGCATCGGCATGTGGCCGAACCTGTCGAGGATCTCCACCCGCCAGTCCGGGCGTTCCGCGGCGACATGGCGTGCCACGCCCACCGGGATCAGCCGGTCGGCGGAGCCGTGGACGAGCAGCGTCGGTTGCCGGACGGTGCGGACCATGTGCGCGAGCGAGGCCGGGCGCACCAGTGACCAGACGACCGAGCGCGCCGCTCCCACGTACGCCTGGTCCGCGCCGGGGATCCCGCCGCGCTCGCTCTGCGCGCGCACCATCGCCGCGATCGCCGCCGGCGGGACGCGGCCGGGGTCGGCGCAGAGCCGCCGCAGGTTCTCGTCGACGAGCTGGTGGGGGGTGTAGCGGCCGCGGCGGTACGCGAGGACCGCCGCGGCGAGGCGGGGGRCCGGCAGACCGGGGTGAGCAGTGGGGCGAAGGCGAGCCAGGGGAGGTGGGAGCCGCCGAGACCGTGCGCGCACAGCAGCAGCGGGCCGTCGGGTGGCCCCCCCGAGGTCGACGTAGTGCACCGGCCCGTCCAGCTGGGCCCAGAACGACCGGTGGTTCTCCCGGCCGAACGGGTCCGCCGAAACCGGGGGTGTGGTCACCGGGGGTGTGGTGACCGAGGGGGCGGTCACGTCGCGGCTGCTCATGCTGTGACGGTAGGACGACGCTCCTCGTGGCCGACAGACCCGCCAGCGGTGAAGCCGAYGGTGAAACAGCAAGGCCGGCCGCCCGACGGCGGCCGACCTCCAGAAGTCACAGTGACCGGGAGGCGCCGAGYCGGAGCCGGTTCGGGTTTGCGACGGACCCGAACGAGAATGTCTCCGTGGCCGGCTCGAAGACCTCCGCGCCGTCGAGGACGCCGGAGCCGGTCTCCCGCTGACCTGGTAGGGAAAGCCCCGGGACCAGGTGGGTCGTCTCATCCTGTTCCATGCGCAACGCTCCTTCCATCGTTACCGACACCTGTCCCTAAAACGGTATCGAGTGGACGTGGCGCGCAAAGTCTCCAAGTGATCCTGGTCACACCACAAATCCGAACGATGGCGATGCGTTGCGCCCTTCATTGGCCGTCGGATGGCCCTGGCATGCGCGGATCGTGCGCAGAGCATGCGCGAGCCGTTGGTCAGGCGCGTTCAACCGGCCAACCGGCCAACCGGCCCGGTCGAAACCGGGGCCGGTCGGCCGGAGCCCGCGGCCGGGGCGGGACGTCCGGTCGGGCCCGCAGGGGCGCGCCGGAGCCGGCGGTCAGGCTGTCGGTGCCGGTGCGGTGGAGGCCGTTCCGGGAGCGGCGCCCCGGCGCGGCGGGCGGCCGTGCCCGGTCGCCGGYCGCCCGAACCGGTGCCCCTCTCGCCGGGCGGGCCGGTGCTCGTTGCCGCGAGGCGTACCGCCGCCGCGCGGTCCCCGCCCGCCGCCCGTGCGGGCTAGCGGGATCTCGTCCTTGCTGATCCGGGGCGCGGGCGGCCCGGCGAGCTCGAGCACGATCGGATCGTCGGCGGTCGTCGGGATCGGCCTCGCCTCGATCCCGACGGCGCGCAGCAGCCCGCGCACCTTGCCGCGTTCGGCGGGCAGGGTGACGAGCACGTCCGCACCGTCGGCGCCGGCTCGGGCGGTCCGTCCGCCTCGGTGCTGGTAGGTCTTGGCGTCCTCCGGCGGACCGAGGTGCACGACGAGCCGGATGCCGTCAACGTGGATGCCGCGGGCGGCGACGTCGGTGGCGACCAGCACCCGGTAGAAGCCGTCGGTGAAACCGGCCAGCGCCCGGGTCCGCGCCCCCTGTGGCATTCCGCCGTGCAGCGGCTCGGCCGGCACCCCGGCCCGGCTCAGCGACTCGGCCACCCAGTCGGCGTCACGCTGGGTGCGCACGAACACCAGGGTGCGCCCCGAGCCGCCGGCGAGCGCGGTCACCAGGGCGACCTGCGCGGCCCGGTCGACGGCCTCGAGCGCGTGCCGGGCGAGCGTGGTGACCTGGGAGACCTCGGAGTCCACCGCGACCAGGACCGGGTCGGGCAGGTAGWCGCGCACGAGCACCTCGACCTCCCGGTCGAGCGTCGCGCTGAACAGCAGCCGCTGCCCGTCCGCCGGAGTGGCGTCGAGCAGTGCCTTCACCGCGGGCAGGAAGCCGAGGTCACACATGAAGTCGGCCTCGTCCAGGACCGTGATCTCGATCCCGTCCAGCACRCACGCGCCGCGCTCCACCAGATCGGTGAGCCGACCCGGGGTGGCGACGACCAGGTGCACACCGCGGCGCAGCGCGGAGATCTGCCGGCTGATGGACGTCCCGCCGTACACCGGCGCGAGCCGGAGGTTGAGCGCCTTGGTCAGGGGCTCAAGCGCGTCGTTGACCTGCTGGGCCAGCTCGCGGGTCGGCACGAGGACGAGCGCACGGGGCCGGCGGGGCTGGGCCGGCCCCTGGCCGGCCAGGCGGGCGAGCAGCGGCAGCCCGAAGGCGAGCGTTTTGCCCGAGCCGGTCCGGGCCCGGCCGAGGACGTTCTCCCCGGCGAGGACGTCGGGCAGGGTCGATGCCTGGACTGGGAACGGGGYGGCGATGTCCCGGTCGGCCAGCGCCTTGATAAGCCGGCGGGGCAGGCCCGCGGCCTCGAAGGACTCGGCCGGCGGCCGGGGCTCACGCGTGGTGATGGTCGGTCCGGCCGGGCGCGCCGGGCCACCGGAACGGGAGCCGCTGTACCGCGGGCCGCGCCCGCCGGCGCCGCGGCCGCCGGCGCCGCGGCCGCCACCCCGGGCCCCGCCACCGCCCGGACCGCCGCGGCCCCGGGCCGGGCGAGGCTGKCGCTGCGGGGCGTGCGACTGCTGGGAGCCGGGGGACTGCTGGCCCGGGTGGGACTGGGAGTTTCCGTACTGAGACAGAGGATCCGCCGATCAGGTCAGGGCCGCCATGGGTCCACCCGGACTGGATGAGGTGTCCCACACCAGTCCGCGTATCGTCCGGAGGCCGGGGGTACGGCCGGGTTTCGCGACCGGACCCACCGGCGGGTCATCCCCGCTAGGGCGCTCGCACCGACCTCGCACACCCGACCGTTCGGCCGGGCGCGGACGGCCTTGCAAGCCGTCGTTCTGTTCAAGGTACATCGCCGTTCCGCCACGCGGAGTGTGAGAGACGCCGATCCTGCGGCTGTACGTCTCGGGCTCACCCGCTGGTTCGTCCCGGGTTGCTCTTTCGGGCGAGCGGGTCGCCGGCCGCGGTGCGCAGTCCCCGGTCGCGGGCGGTGACGTGCCCGGCCCAGGCCACCAGGGTGACGACGCCGACGAGTGTCCCGTAAGCACCCACCACCCGCCCGGCCGCGCTGTGCCCCGCCGCGAGATTCACCACCGCGTCACCGAGCCCGAACACGACCGCGAGCCCRAGCCCGACCGCGAGCCTGAGCCTGGCGGGCGTCGCAGCCCGCCCGCCCGCCGCCGCGACGGTCCGTCGCCGGGTGGCCGACGGCCGCGACGTCCGACCGGCGTGCAGCGAGCTCAGCACGAGTGGCCCGAGGATCGCCGTGACAGCCAGCAGCTCCATGGTGGTGCTGCGGTGGGGCGTCACGAGGAACCAGGAGCTCACGGCGAACGCGGCGGTCGGACCGGGGGAGACCGGCCCCACGCACGTGGGTGGTTCCACCGGAGTGCCCGATCCCGCGGCGGTGCCCGGTCYCACCGGAGTGCCCGATCCCACGGCGGGGTCCGGCCCGATGGGGGCACCGGATCCGACCCGGCAGCCCGGTCCGACCCCGGCGTCCGCGAGGCTTGGACGAGGCGCGCTGAGTACGAGCAGCGGTGCGACCAGCAGGAGAAGGTAGTGGCTCCACACGATCGGGGAGGCGAGGATCGCGGCGGCGACGGCACCGGCGAACAGCAGCCGTTCGTCGTGGCCCCGCCGGGTGGCCGCCCAGCAGACCGCGAGGACGGCCAGGGCGCAGAGCCGGGCGATCGACGCGGCGGCCTCCATCGCGACACCGATGTTGACAAGCAGGCCGGTGAGGCTGAGCCCGTTCGGGGCCTCCGCCCGGGCGAGCGCGTCCAGCATGCCGACGTAGGTCGCTGTTYCCACCGGGCTGAGCAGCTCACCGGCCAGGAACAGGGCGCCGAGACCGGCGAGGGCCACCATCCAGGCCCGCAACCGGCGGGCGAGCAGCAGCCAGAGCAGCAGCGGCGCGAGAAACAGCTTGCTGTAGACGAGCAACGCGACGACGCCGCCACAGGTCCAGGGCCGGTCGCGTCGTTGCCAGGCCAGTGCCAGCCCCGCGAACAGCAACGCGTTGAGGGTGCCCATCTGCAGCCCGATGATGGTGCACGACGGGGCGATGACCAGCGCGTACACCCGCCAGTCCCGGGCGCCGGCGAGGTGGGTCCCGCCGAGCAGGGCGAGCACGGATCCCGCGACGAAGATGTCGTCCGCATGTGCCAGGCAGGACAGCGGCGCGAACGGCATCGCCGTGAGGTAGGGGTAGACGAACGCGAAGCCGGAGTACACCGCACCCGTGCCGGGGGCGGGATAGGGATCGAGCCCGTGCCGCACGGCCGCGCCGGCCCGCAGGAAGACGTCGACGTCGTAGTGGCCGATCCGGGTGATCAGTCCGAACCAGACCAGCATGATCAGTCCGACGACCGGCAGGGTGGGCCGACCGGGTGGCGTCGGCCATGACACTCCCCGGACGAGCTGTCGGTTATCCGGGCCGGGCCGGCTCCCACGCTCGTCGCCACGGCGATCGTCCTCGTTGCCCCGCATGCTTCCCTCAGCTCCACCCGTTGCGTCAGAAGGCGAGTTCGGTGACCAGGTGGATGATCAGTCCCACGAGGGCGCCGACGACGGTGCCGTTAATCCGGATGAACTGCAGGTCGCGACCGACGTGCAGCTCGATGCGCCGGGAGGCCTCGTCGGGCTGCCAGCGGCCGACAGTATCTCCGATGACCGCGGCGATGTCGTCCTTGTGCCGGCACACCACGCGGGTGGCCGCGTTCGCCACGGTGTGGTCGACGGTGCGCGCCAGCTCCGGATCGGTGGCGAGCTGGGCGCCGAAGGCCGCGAGTTCGTCGGTCGCGCGGACCCGGGCCGTGCTGCCCGGATCGGAGGCAAGATCGAGCAGGATGCTCTTCGCCGTGGCCCACATGGCGGAGATCACCCGGTCGACCTCGGGATGGGCCAGGAGCCGGTACTTGATCTGCTCGACCTGCCGTCCCAGCGCCTCGTCGGTGCGCAGCCGGCCGGCGAAGCCGCGCAGGAACGCGTCCAGGGCGCGGCGTGCCCGGTGCTCGGGGTCGGTGCGCAGCGCCTCGGTGAAGCGCAGCGCCTCGCTGTACGCCTTGGCCGCGACCGCCTCGTCCAGCCACTTCGGAGACCAGCTTGGTGCCCGCTCCTGCACGGTGCGGGCGAAGACCTCCGGGTTCTGCTTCAACCACGTCTCGGCCTCGGTGACGATCACGTCGACCAGTCGATGGTGCAGCCGGTCCTCGACCACCCGTTCCAGCGCCATTCCGAGAGCCCCGGCCCAGGGCCGTTCGACGACGCGGGGCAGCACCGCCTTCTCGACGAGTTCGCGGACCAGGTCGTCGTTCATCCCGGAGAGCACCGCGATGAACCGCTCCGCCGCCTCGGTCGTGACCCGTTCGGCGTGCGACGGCTGGCACAGCCAGGCACCGACCCGGGCGGACACTCCGATGCCGTCGATCTTCTCCCGGATCACGTCCTCGGCGAGGAAGTGGGTGCCGACGAAGTTCTCCAGACTCCGACCAAGCGCGTCCTTACGTCGAGGAATGATCGCCGTGTGCGGGATCGGGAGGCCGAGTGGGTGGCGGAACAGCGCGGTCACCGCGAACCAGTCGGCCAGTGCGCCGACCGCGCCCGCCTCGGTGGCCGCGGCCACGTACCCGATCCACCCCGGGCCACCGTTGGCCTGCCAGCGGGCGGCGAGGAGGTAGATCGTCACCACCGCGGCAAGCAGGCTGCCGGCGATGAGCCGCATCCGGCGAAGCCCGCGGCGCAGGCCCACCTCGTCGGTGGTGCCGCGCGCGAAGCCAGCCGACACCGGCCCGGAGACGCCCTCCGGATCGTTCATCGCCGCCCGTTCGGTCGGCAGCCCGTCCCGCCGCCCACTGAGATCCTCCTGCTCGTTCCGCCAGCCGGATCGGCGCGGACCGACCAGGCTGGCGGGCGAGCCTGGCGGTGCCGGACGCGGCGATCCTCGGCCACCTTATGCGGGAGCACCGCCCATCCGGACCGGCGTGGGGATCATTCGGTCTGGCGCCGGATCCGTTGCTGGATGACGACCAGATCGACGATGGCGACGAGGGCGAGAAAGGCGAGGAAGGCGGCGCCGGCTGTCTGCCCCCGGACGGCGAAGAAACCGGCGAAGACCCCGCAGAACACCAGG
>NZ_MRUJ01000045.1:0-24178 GCF_002099325.1 Frankia sp. KB5
GAGGAAGGCGGCGCCGGCTGTCTGCCCCCGGACGGCGAAGAAACCGGCGAAGACCCCGCAGAACACCAGGCCGAACGCGGCGAGGACGCGGCGTAGCCCGAATGCGCTGTGAGCCGGGGGGAACCCCCCCGGACCGGAGGAGCCGCAGGAGAAGGCGCGGCGCCACCAAGGCCGGTGCCCGAGGGCACTACCCCGGTCGCGTTGGTGCGGCAGGGAATGGGTCACAGACACCGGTATGCCCCGCCCGGACGGGGCGAACCGGTCGCCCTCGTCGCCGTTGCGGGGATGGTCCTCCCGGATCGCACGGACGGCATCGAGCGGGCGGACACCGACGTCGGTCAGCCCTCGGGTGGTCGGTCAACCCTCGGCTGCCGACGTGCCGTGGCGGCCCGGCAGCCTGGCGGTCATCGCGGATCTCGCCTCGTCGCTGACGAGGCGCTCGGTGAAGATCGAGCTTTCGACGTCGATGCGCGCCAACACCTCCGGTGTCCCGCCGTCGTGCAGCAGGGCGCGAGCTGCCGCGAGCGCCTGCGGCGGCTGAGCCAGCAGCGCCGCCACCCGGTCGTCGACCCGGGCGCGTAGCGCTTCGGCGTCGGGAAGTACCTCGGTCACCACCCCCAGTCGGGCGGCCTCGGCCGCTCCGAGGGACTCGCCGAAGTAGACGAGGCGGGCAGCGATGGCTGGTCCGACCCGGCGGGGTAGCAGGAGGGTCGACCCGAACTCGGGGATCACCCCCAGATTGACGAACGGCATCCCGAGGGTGCTGCGCTCGGTCGCGTAGACCAGGTCGCAGTGCAGCAGCAGCGTGGTCCCGATGCCCATCGCGGGCCCGTCGACCTCGGCGACGAGAAGTTTCGTGCTGCGGGCCAGCGTCCGGATGAAGGTCAGCGTCGGACCCTCCGCCCGGAGGGCGTCGGCGGCCAGAAAGTCGACCAGATCGTTGCCGGCGGTGAAGGATCCGCCGCTGCCGGTCAGCCGGATGACCCGGATCTCCGGGTCGGTCTCGGCCTTGTCGAACGCCTCCGCGAGGGCGAGGTACATCGCCTGGGTGAGGGCGTTGCGTTTCTCCGGGCGGTTGATCCGTACCGTCAGCGCGCCCTGGCCGGGTTCGCTCTCGATCTGGCTGCTCATCCGTGTCTCCTCACCGGTCCGTCGGGTTCCCTGGCCCGGCCGTGCTCCCGACCCGGCCGTGCCCGGGGGCGTCAACCGTGCCCGGGGGCGTCAACCGTGCTCAGGGGCACAGTGCCACCGGCTGGCCTCGGGTGAAAGTAGTTGTGCCACCTCCGCCGCTTCCGTGACCTCCGCCGCTTCCGCCAGCCGGGGCCTCGCTCGGYGATTAGCGCAGCAGTTCAGCAGTTCAGCAGCAGCTCATTGGACGGGAGTTGATGGGGAGGTCTGTCGTGGAGTTGTTGTGGAGTGATTGAAGCTTCGGCGGACCGGGTAGGGCCTGATCGGCAATCGTCGACGCCTGATCGGCAATCGTCGACGCCTGATCGGCAATCGTCGACGGGGGTGACTGCTGGGGCGGAGTGACCCAGTTCCCGTCGCCAGGTGTCTGCAATGTCTACAACGTCTGCAATGTCCACAATGGAACCACTCTTCATGATCTGGCAAGAGGTGGGAGCTGCGGCCCGGGCGGGGGTCGGGTGGGCTGCGAGGGTGTGATCTGTGTGGCCTCGGATCGTGCGATGTGCTTCCAGCAACATGCCAACATGTGATGTGTTTGCGTTGTCGAGCGCGGTGCGACCGGYTGATCGGAGCCTTCGTGGCCGCGGAGGATCTGCGCCGGTTGGCGTCGACTGCTGCCCGTCAGTGCTAGTTCATGCGCATCGTCGTTGTTTGGTCCGGGCTGCGCTCATGTAATTCGGGGCGGGTTCTGGTTGCGCGTTGCGCGCCCGCGAATGTTCGTCACCCGGTGCTACCTCGCCATCCTTTTGCGTTGAAGGCGGGTGCCCCCAGTCGGGCTAGTTCTTCACCCGCTACAGTTGTCCGCGCCCCCGGAACATTCACCCGATGTCCGGACCGCCTACTCCAATGCGCTGGCCCGGTGTTGTCGTCTGTGGTCTTCCGGTGACATGTCCCGATGGAACTCGACTACTCACCCCCGCACACGAGGCACTCGACTCCCGGGTGCCGGACGAGAGGACCGGATGCTCCAGAATTGGCCCATCCGCTCGAAGCTAGTGGYGATTCTCGTCGTCCCCCTGGCTGCGCTCGCGGTACTGAGCGCGATACAGGTGCGGGGGAACGTCGACAACGTGCGGGTCGCCAACCGCATCAAGGCACTCGCCGACTTCTCGATCAAAAGCAACGAGCTGGTCCAGGCCCTGCAGGTCGAGCGGTACGCCACGAACTCCTATGTCGGTTCCAACTACATGGCCGTCGCTCAGGAGCAGGCGGCGCTCGCCGCCCGCGGCCCGGTGGACAAGGCCCTGGCCGTCTATCGGGCCGGTGAGGCGGCGCTGCCCGCGGCGGGTCGTGACACCCTGGCGACCACGCTMGCGTCGATCTCGGAACGCCTCGGCAAGCTCTCTGCGCAGCGCAAGGCGATCGACGCGCACCAGGCGCAGGTGGACCAGAACATTGCTTTCTACTCGGGTGCCGTGGACGATCTCCTCGCCCTCAACGCCCAGGTGGCGGCCGGAAGCCGCAACACCTCGCTGGTCAACGGTGCCACCACACTGGTGAGTATCGCGCAGGCCAAGGAACAGGTCGCCCACCAGCGCGGCGCCGTCGTCCGCGTGATCCTCCTCCAGCAGACGGATGCGGCCACGCTGCGGGAGATCCAGACCAGGAGCGGGGCGGAGGACGCCTGGCTGGCCCAGTTCCGCACCACGGCCACGGCGGACGAGCAGGAGTTCTACAACGTGACGGTCGGCCGGACGATCTCGGCCGCCGCGACATTGCGTGACGGCACGGTCAACGCCGTGCAGAACGGCCAGCCGCTGACCGTTACCCCGCAGATCTGGCTGGAGGCCTCCGACGCGAAGATCAATGCGATGCGGCAGGTCGAACGCCGGATCGCGGCCGACCTCGCAACGACCAGCGCGAAGATCGCCAGTTCGGCCACCCGCGACGCGCTCCTCAGCGGTATCGGCGTGGCGCTGGTGCTCGTGGTGTCGGTGGTGATTTCTCTCCTGGTGGCGAGCCCGATGATCCGGGACCTACGCCGACTGCGCCGCGGCGCCCTCGAAGTCGCGAACGAGCGGCTGCCCGGGGTCGTCGACCGTCTGCACCGCGGGTCGCCGGTGGACGTGGCCGAGGAGGAATTCCCGGTCGAGGTCCGGAGCAAGGACGAGATCGGTCAGCTCGCCGAGGCGTTTGGCACCGTGCACGCGGTGGCCGTGCGGACCGCGGTGGAGCAGGCCGCGATGCGCAAGAGCATCGGGGACACGTTCCTCAACCTCGCCCGCCGCAGCCAGGCACTCATTCACCGCCAGCTCAAGGTGATCGACGCCCTGGAGCGCAAGGAGACCGACCCGGACGAGCTGGAGGAGCTCTTCCGTCTCGACCACCTCGCCACCCGCATGCGCCGGCACGCCGAGGACCTCATCGTGCTGTCCGGCTCCAAGCCGGCCCGTGGTTGGCGCCGGCCCGTCCCGGTCAAGGACGTCGTCCGTGGCGCCGTCGCCGAGGTGGAGGACTACACCCGGGTGCAGGTGATGTCGATCGACGGAGGGGCCATCAGCGGTCACGCCGTCGGTGACGTCATCCACATGCTCGCCGAGCTGATCGAGAACGCCACCTCCTTCTCTCCGCCCCACACGCCGGTGCATGTCTCCGGGCACGAGGTGTCGAACGGCTTCGTGATCGAGATCGAGGACCGCGGGCTGGGCATGAGTCCGGAGGAGTTCGACGCCGTGAACGAGCGGCTGGCCAACCCGCCTCCCTTCGACCTGTCGACCAGCGAGCGTCTCGGCCTGTTCGTCGTCGGTCGGCTCGCCGAGCGGCATTCCATCTCGGTGAAGCTGCGGTCCTCGCCGTACGGCGGCACGATGGCGATCGTCCTGGTGCCGACCACGCTGCTGCGGCAGGTCGACACCGACGGGGAGGCCCGGCCGGAGCCCGCGCAGATCGCCCCGCCGCTCCCCATGACGCGGGTTCCGGCTCTCGACGGCCCGGCCATCGACGAGGACCGGTTCCGTGGGTCGCTGGTGGACGCGGACGGCAACCTCGCCGGTCCCCCCGCGCGCTCCGAGGACGCGGCCGCGGCTGCGCACGGTCAGGACGAGACGCTCATCGACGATCTGCCGGTCTTCGCCACGGTGCGATCGAGCTGGTTCGTCGCCGACCGCCCGCGGCACCGTTCCAACGGCAGGCCTTCGGACGCTCCGCCGCGTCCCTCGACCCCGCGCTCCGACCCGGACGGCGGGTCGGGCGGGAAGCCCGGCTCCCGCGACTTCGGTGACCCCCCGCCGCTGCCGTCGCGCCGTTCGCGTGGCGGCCGCAGGGCCGTGGGGGACCAGCCCCACCCCGCCGTCCCGGACCATCCCCAGACGCCCGGGTCGGACGACCCCGGCGGTCCGCCGGCCCGTCCGGGACAGGACACATCTTTCCGGGATGAACCCTTCCGGGAGGAGCCCTTCCGGGATGGCCCCTTCCAGGACGGACGGGACGTCCCCGGTCCGGGTGGCCACGACGGTGCGCCCGGCTCCGAGTATGGCGGCGACGGCGGACCCGGCAGCCGTGTCACCTCGCTGTTCGGTGACAGCCCCATGGCCAGGGAGCGGTCGCGCGGTGGTGAGCCCGGCTCCGCCGACCCGCGGGAGGCCACCCGAACCGATCCGTTCACCTCACCGCTGGGCCGGCCGGTGGGACGCTCCGAGGGATTCCAGCGCGAGGACACCCCCGCCATGGGCCAGACGGTCGTCCCCCTCGGACGCCCGGCGCCTTCGGCCCGTTCGGACGAGCCCGCTGACCCGGCCGGGCCCGGCGCGGACGGCCAGCTGCCCGTCGATTTCACCGAGGTGGGCCTGCCCAAGCGCACCCGGCGGGCCAGTCTCGCGCCACAGCTTCGTCGGGACACTCCCGAGGAGCGTTCCGGAATACTCGCCGCGCAACGGAGCCCGGAAGAGATCCGCAACATGATGTCGTCCTTCCAGAACAACTTTGGTCGTGGTCTGGCGGACGGCCAGGTTTCGAACGACGGTGACGATGTAGGAAAGGTGACCTGATGCGTCCGCTGGGGCCGTCCGAGAACATGAGCTGGTTGCTCAACAACCTCGTCAAGAAGGTGCCCGAAGTCACCTATGTGATTGCGCTTTCCTCTGACGGGTTGTTGCTCGCCACCTCGTACGGGATGGACCGGGCGACCGCCGACCAACTGGCCGCGGTGGCCTCCGGATTCAACAGCCTGGCGCGCGGCGCGGGTCGTTTCTTCGGGGGTGGAAACGTCCGGCAGACCATTGTCGAGATGGACGAGGGATTCCTGTTCGTCACCGCGGTCGGGGATGGATCGTGCCTGGCCATTCTCAGCAGCCCCGGCGCGGACATCGGTCTCATCGCCTACGAGATGGCGCTGCTGGTGACCCGGGTCGGCGAGTTTCTCACCCCGGAACTCCGGGCTCAGATGCAGTCCGCGCTGCCACTCTGACATCGGCCCGGCGATCGGGTGGGGGTCCGATCGGTTGGTGGGTCAGCCGGTCACCCCCTGCCATCACCGACCGGATGACAGCAGAATTCTCAAGGCAGGAGGACCGGTATGTCGCGCGATGATGAATGGTTCGACGAAGAGGCTGGTCCGGTCGTCCGCCCCTACGCTGTCACCGGGGGCCGGACACGGCCGACGAACCAGACGTTGGAGCTGGTCGYGTTGGTGACCACCACGCCCAACGGCCGGCTGATGATGCGGACGCTGGAGCATGAGCAGCGCGCCATCGCGTTGCTCTGCCAACGCGTGCAGTCGATCGTGGAGATCTCCGCTCGGCTGAATCTTCCGGTCGGGGTCGCGCGGGTCCTCGTCGGCGACATGCTCGACGCCGGCCTGGTGACCGTGACCCGACCGGCCCGACCCTCCGACCGCCCTTCCATTGCCCTCATCGAAAAGGTGCTCGATGGACTACAGGCCCTCTAGAACGGGGTCGCCGGAAACGGCGCCGCCGCATCCGGTAAAAATCATCATCGCCGGCGGGTTCGGAGTCGGAAAGACGACGTTCGTCGGTTCGGTGAGCGAGATTCAGCCCCTCACCACGGAGGCCGCGATGACGGCCGCAAGCATAGGGATCGACGACACCAGCGCGGTCGGTTCGAAGACGACGACCACGGTCGCGATGGACTTCGGTCGGATCACGCTTCTCGACAGCATTATTCTCTACCTTTTCGGCACCCCGGGCCAGGACCGGTTCTGGTTCATGTGGGATGAGCTCGTCCTCGGCGCGATCGGCGCGGTGGTCCTGGTGGACACGCGGCGGCTGGCCGACTCCTTTCCGGCCATCGACTACTTCGAGGAGCGCGACATCCCGTTCCTCATCGCGCTGAACCGGTTCGACGGTGCGCGGGAGTACCGGGTGGAGGACGTCCGGGCGGCGTTGGACCTCGATCCGCGCCGTCCGGTGGTGTTCTGCGACGCCCGGCAGCGGGAGTCGGTCCGGCAGTCCCTGGTGTCGCTGGTCCGCCACGCCCTCGACGTGGTGTCCGCGGAGTCCCGGCCGGRCCTGCCCCAGCGGTCGGGGTGAGCGGCCGCGTCGGTCCGGTGGGCACGGCTGGTCCGGTGGGCACGGCTGGTCCGGTGGGCACGGCTGGTCCGGTGGGCACGGCTGGTCCGGTGGGCACGGCTGGTCCGGTCGGCGTCCGTCGGCCACGTCCCGATCCTGCTCCGAGGAAGGGGAAGGTGCTCGATCTTTTCGGTATCGATGAGGTCACCCTGGCCGCCTATCGGCTGTGGCTGTGCCACGAGGTCCTGAGCGTGCCCGAGGTGGCGGAGATGCTCGGCGAGCCGCTGGTCGCCGCGGGGCGGGCGCGTGATCGTCTGGTCGAGCTGGGTCTGCTGCTGCCCTCGCGCGAACGGGCCGGTCACTACGTCGCGGTGCATCCCGAAGCCGGGCTCGACCACCTGCTCCAGGCGCAGCACGAGCAGCTGATCCGTCGCCATGAGCGGCTGCTCCTGGCCCGGGCACAGATCAGCTCCTTCGTCTCGGACTACCTGGAGAGCCGTCCCGGCGGGGACACCGCCGAGGTAAGGCGGATAGACAGTGCCGACCAGGCCCGTGCGGAGCTGCTCGCGATCGTCGGGCGAGCCGAGCGGGAGGTGCTCGCGCTGCATACCCGGCGCGAGTGGTCCTCGACCCTGACTCGCGAGGTGATGCCGGTCGAACTGCGTGCGTTGCGGCGTGGTGTGGTGATGCGCAGCGTCCTGCCCCGGTCGGTGCGCCTGGACGAGCTCGGCGCCGGTTATGTGCGGACCGTGGCGGCGCATGGCCTGGACGCCCGAATGATCGACGATCCCCGGCTGGACGCCACCGCGGTCGACGGGCGGATCGGCCTGGTCCGACTGGGCCGGGGGTTCGCGACCGGCCAGACCCTGCTCGTGCGCACCCCGGAGCTGACCGCCCTGCTGCTCACCCTGTTCGAACAGGTCTGGGAGGCCGCCGAACCGCTGAGCGGCGAGGCGATGGCCGCTCCCGGGGACGGTGACGACGCGCCGAACGACACCGAACGGCTGCTGCTGCGTCTGCTCAGCCTCGGCATGAAGGACGAGGCGGCCGCGCGCCATCTGGGCGTCTCCGTCCGCACCGTGCGCCGCATGATCGCCGATCTGATGGCACGGTTGAACGCCCGTAGCCGATTCCAGGCGGGTAGCCTCRCCGCGCAACGCGGCTGGTTCTGAGCGGCTGGTTCTGAGCGGCTGGTTCTGAGTAGCCGGCTCTGGATRTAGCCGGCTCTGGATGTAGCCGGCTCTGGATGTAGCCGGCTCTGGGTAGCACCATACCCGACCAGGCCGAGGCCGAGCGCGGACGACGTGGTTCCCACGAGATCGAGATCCCGGTTCTCCTCCGGTGGCGTGTCGACCACCCCCAGGCACCGGGAAGCCCGCTCGCGATGGTTGTAGCCGCGTTGTGCTCTCCGTGTGCACTGGTTGGCATTTGACTGCCAGGGCAACTTGCTGCCAGGGGAAATCCAGGACAGCCGCGCCGCGTGGCCCCATGCTCTCGATGAGTCAAAGAAGCCGACTGCTTTAGAAAGGCTGGCTGCTTCAGAAGGRCTGTCGGGTGGGAAGCGGTGGTCGCGCACCGGTCACTCCCGGCCGGCTCCATGCTCGTCGGCGGATTCCCCTGCCACCTGTAACGCGTCGCAAGGTGCCGGGGCCGGTCCGTCATGGCCGGTCCGCCTGACTGCCCATGCACACGGTACCCGTGCTTGCCATGCACACGGTACCCGTGCTTGCCTGGGGTCAAACACGCGCTTCCCAAGAACATGTCGAGGAGATTCTTGTGCCCTCAGTCACCGGTCCCTCAGTCACCGGTCCGCAGAACCCCGCCACGCCGTCCGGAGGTCAGTCACACCGGACTCTCATCGTGGCCAGGATGAACCCTGCCGACGCTCCCGCCATCGCGGCGACCTTCGCCGAGTCCGATGCCGGAGAACTACCCGGAATCGTGGGTGTGACCAGGCGTGACCTGTTTCACTTCCATGGCCTTTACTTTCATCTTATCGAGGCTCCGACTAACGTCAGGAACACCGTCGAGAACGTCCATGAGCATCCGCTGTTCGTCGACGTGAGCAAAAAGCTCGGGAAATACGTCTCCGCCTACGACCCGGAGACCTGGCGCACCCCCGGGGACGCGATGGCACAGAGTTTCTACTCGTGGACGGCCGGCTGAGCCCCCGGTGCGCCACCGGGCTCCTGATACACGGCCGGGCTCCTGTACACCGCCAGAGCACCGGGCCCGCCGGCTGCGGYCGCGACCGGTCATCAGCGACCGCGTCCTAGATCCCGCCCACCGGTACGCCCAGTTTTTCATGTGAACCCCGAAACCCGAAAATGAAAAAGGGAGTACGACATGCCCCGGCAATGGTCGGCCGATGCCCTGCTCGACTTCCTGGTCGAGCAGGCCGGTCTGCCCTCGGACGAGCGGCCGACGGACCTGGATGTGACCTTCATCGACATCGGCCTCGACTCGCTCGCCTACCTCCAGCTCTCGGCGGAGGTGGCCGGGACCTTCGGGGTGGACCTCCCGGCCGAGCTGCCGGAGAGCTGGACCCTCGCCGAGATCCTGGCCACGGTGAACACGGCTCTCGGCCAGCGCGAGACGGTCTGAATCCGCCGTTAGTTCCCACGCCCCATACCTTCCAGGCCGACCGGAGCCGACGTGAGCGGGCACACTGACAACTCGATTTTCATCGATGCCGACATTGAAACCGTCTGGACCATCACCAACGATCTGAAGTCCTGGCCTGACCTCTTTACCGAATACGCCTCGGTAGAGATTCTTGAGCACCATGAGAACACCTTCAAGTTTCGCCTGACCATGCATCCCGACGAGAACGGGACGGCGTGGAGTTGGGTGTCCGAGCGGACGCTCGACCCGGCCACCCGGCAGGTGCGCGCGTACCGCGTCGAGACCGGTCCGTTCGAGTACATGCACATCCACTGGAGCTACACGCCGGAGGGCACCGGCACCCGCATGCGCTGGGTGCAGGACTTCCATATGCGCCCGTCGGCGCCGGTGAACGACGAGCAGATGACCAACCGCATCAACGCCAACACCGCCCGCGAGATGTCGGTGATCCGGGAGAAGGTCGAGCGGGCCGCCGCCGAGCTGCCCCCGGTCTCCATCGCGCTGCCGGAACAAGTCTGAGGAGAACGAGACCGGTGACTTCCGTGACAGCGATTCCGAAGGTTCTCTGCATTCACGACATGACCCCAAACCGTCGGCGCGGCGGTGACGTCCGCACGCTGCTTTCACCGGCGACCGTGGGCTCGACCTCGGGCTTTTTCGGCACCTTGACCCTCCAGCCGGGTGAGGTGGTGACCGAACACCTGCATCCCTACTCGGAGGAGTTCCTCTACTGCGTGCGCGGCATTGTGACCGCCCGACTGGACGGTCAGTACCAGGACCTGCCGGCCGACCACGGGGTGTGCATCCCGATCGGGATGCGCCACCGCGTCGTCAACACCGGTGAGGAGACCGCCTTCCTCGTCTTTCACCTCAGCCCGCTGGCACCCCGGCCCGACCTCGGTCATGTCGACACCGAGGTACCGCTCGACCCGGATGCCCCGCACGTCCCGGTCGCCCCGTCGGCGCCCACCGTCGACTCCCTGCCCCACGGGTCCGGACAGTGAGCGGACCAAGACGGACGGCGGTCACCGGGATCGGGGTGGTCGCCCCCGGTGGGGTCAACCGCAAGGAGTTCTGGACCCTGCTAACCGACGGCCGTACCGCGACGCGGCGACTGTCGTTCTTCGACCCGACCCAGTTCCGTTCCCAGGTGGCCGCCGAGTGCGACTTCGACCCGGCGGCGGCCGGCCTGACCGCCCGGGAGATCGCGCGTAACGACCGGTTCGCGCAGTTCGCCTTGGCCGCGGCGTTGGAGGCGGTGGAGGACAGCGGCCTGGACCTGCGGGGCGGCGGGGACGGTTCCGGGGACGGCGGGGACGGTTCCGGGGACGGCCCGATCGTTGGCGTCAGCATCGGCAGCGCGGTGGGCGCGACCACCCGCCTGGAGAACGAGTACGTCGAGGTCTCCGACAGCGGGCGGGACTGGGAGGTTGATCCCCGGTACGCCAGCTCGTTCCTCTACCACGCGATGGTGCCGAGCTGCCTGGCCACCGAACTGGCCTGCCGGTTCGGCGCGCACGGCCCAGCCTTCGTGGTCTCCACCGGCTGCACCTCGGGCATCGACGCGGTCGGCTACGGCCATCAGCTCATCGTCGACGGCGAGGCCGACATCGTCATCGCCGGTGCCTCCGACGCGCCGATCTCCCCGATCTCGATGGCGTCCTTCGACGCGATCCGCGCGACGACAGCCCGCAACGACGACCCCGAACACGCCTCCCGTCCCTTCGACGCCAGCCGGGACGGCTTCGTGATGGGGGAGGGCTGCGCCGTACTCATCCTGGAGGAGCTCACCGCCGCCCGGTCGCGCGGTGCGCACATCTACTGCGAGGTGGGTGGGTACGCCTCGCGCTCGAACGCGTTCCACATGACCGGACTGCGCCCCGACGGGGTCGAGATGGCCGAGGCGATCCGGGTCGCGATGGACGCGGCGCGGGTCGGGGCCGACGACATCGACTACATCAACGCGCACGGATCGGGCACCAAGCAGAACGATCGGCACGAGACGGCCGCCTTCAAGCGTTCGCTGGGACAGCGGGCGTATGACATCCCGGTCAGCTCGATCAAGTCGATGATCGGGCACTCGCTGGGCGCGATCGGGTCGATCGAGATCGCCGCCTGCGCCCTGGCGATCGAGAACGACGTCATCCCCCCCACCGCCAACTGGACCACCCGCGACCCCGAGTGCGATCTCGACTACGTCCCGAACATCGCCCGGGACCACACTGTCGACGTGGCCCTGTCGGTCGGCAGCGGTTTCGGTGGCTTCCAGTCGGCGATCGTCCTCGCCGCCCCGACGCGATGAACGCCGCCGTGGAGGCCTCCGTCGCGACGGCCGCGGGACCCGCGTACCGGGACGGTTCGCCGCAGGCCCCGGTCCGGCCGGTCGTCACCGGTCTCGGCGTCCTCGCGCCCAGCGGCATCGGGACGGAGGAGTACTGGGCATCAACTCTGCGCGGCGAGCTGAAGATCGCGCCGATCAGCCGGTTCGACACCACCTGGTACGACGCCACCCTTGCCGGCGAGGTCGCCGGTTTCGCGGTCGAGGATTACGTCGACAAGCGGTACATCGTCCAGACCGATCGGTGGACCTGGTTCGGGATGGCCGCGTCGCGCCTCGCCATGACCGATGCGCGCTACGACCCCGCCGCGCACGATCCGTATGCGACCTCGGTGGTGTTCGGCAGCGGGTCGGGCGGTGTCGACATCGGGCAGCGCGAGCTGGGACGGCTGTGGACCCGGGGCCGCACCGCGGTGAGCGTCTATCAGTCGATCGCCTGGTTCTACGCGGCGACGACCGGGCAGACCTCGATCCGGTATGGTCTGAAGGGGCCGTCGGGGGTCCTGGTCAGTGACGGTGCCGGCGGAATCGACAGCCTGGCCCAGGCCCGGCGGATTATCCGCCGCGGCACGCCGACGGTGCTCGCCGGGGGGGCCGAGGCGAGCCTGACGCCTTATGCGATTGCCGGCCATCTGTCCGGTGGCCGGGTCAGCACCGCGACCGTCGCGGCGGACGGCTACAAGCCGTTCGACGTTCGGGCGAACGGTTACCTGCCCGGTGAGGGTGGCGCGACGCTCGTGCTCGAGGATCCGGCCGCCGCCGCCGCCCGGGGAGCCCCGCACGTCTACGGCGAGATCGCCGGCTACGCCGCGACGCACGACGCCGCCCACCACGAACGCCCCGCCCCGGACGCGCGCTGGCTCGCCACCGCGATGCGCCGGGCCCTGCGCGACGCCAGCCTCACCCCGGACGACGTCGATGTCGTCTTCGCGGACGGCGCTGGTTCACCGGACCTCGACGCCCAGGAGGCGGCGGCGATCCGCACGGTCTTCGGGGCCCGGACGGTCCCGGTGACGGCGCCGCAGGGCTTCGTCGGCCGGCTCCTCGCCGGCGGCTCGGCGTTGACGGTAGCCGCGGCGTTGCTGTCCATCCGGGACGGGGTCATCCCGGCGGTGGGCAACCTCGACACCCCCGATCCGGCCCATGGGCTCGACCTCGTGCGCACGCCCCGGCGTGTACCCGTGCGGGTGGCGCTGGTGAACGCCCGCGGCTACGGCGGTTTCAACAGCAGCCTCGTGGTTCGCGCCGTCGGTCCTTGCTGAGGAGGACGTACCCACCCGTATCGCCTGCCCGTATCGCCTGCCCCCGCTCACCAGCCGAACCTCACCAGCCGAACCTCACCAGCCGAACCTCACCAGCCGACACCTTGACACAGGAGACAGTCAGCGATGTTCCCAGACCTGGCCGGGCGACGCGCCCTGGTTACCGGCGGTACCCGCGGCATCGGACGGGCCGTGGTGCTCGGCCTCGCCCGAGCCGGAGCGACGGTCGTTGCCGGCCACCAGCGCCAGACCGAGGAGGCCGAGAGCCTGCGCCGCGAGCTCAAGGACACCGGCGGCGACCATCTGCTCGTCCAGGCCGACGTCGCCGATCCGGGCCAGATCACCGAGCTCGTCGAGGCCACCGGCACCCACCTGGGCGGCCTCGACATCGTCGTGAACAACGTCGGCACGATCAGCCACATCCCCTACGCGCAGCTGCCCCTGGACGAGTGGACGCAGGTGCTGACCACCAACCTCACCGCCACTCACCTCGTCACGCAGGGCGCGTTGTCGTTGCTGGGGGACTCCGGTTCGGTGATCAATATCGGATCCGGCTCCGGGGTGGTCGGTCTGCCGCTGCGGGCCCACTACACCGCGGCGAAGACCGGCCTGATCGGACTGACCCGCTCGCTGTCCAAGGAGCTCGGTGTCCGCGGCATCCGGGTGAACCTGGTCTCCCCGGGAGTCATCGAGACCCACCATGCCGAGGGCATCGACCCGGCCGTCAAGGCGGCCTACACCAACCGCATCCCGCTGGGACGCATCGGGACGGCCGAGGAGGTCGCCGCGGTCGTCCTGTTCCTGGCCAGCGACGTGTCGTCCTACGTCAACGGCGCCACCTTTGCCGTGGACGGAGGCATCTGATGACCTCGACCCCGCCTTTTCGGATCATGCTGACAATGCGGATCCACCCCGGTCGGGAGGCCGAGTTCGAGCAGACCTGGCTGCGGATCGGCGACGCGGTCACCTCGCACCCGKCGAACCTCGGGCAGTGGCTGATCCGCTCGGAGGAGGAGCCGAGCACGTACTACATCGTCAGTGACTGGGTTGACGAGGAGCAGTTTCGCGAGTTCGAGCACAGCGAGCGTCACCTGGTGCACCGCAAGGCGCTGCACCCGCTGCGCGCCAGTGCCTCGATGGTCACCGGTACCGTCGTCGCCCAGTTGGCCGGCGCGGCCTCCCTGACCGTTCCGGCGGGAAGCTGACCGTGGCCGGTCCGGCGAAGGTTCGGGTCATGCTGTGGGCGGTCGACCCGCCCGACGATCCCGGCGCGGTGGAGCGGGCTTACCACGAGATCAGCTCCAAGCTGGTCGGCACGCCTGGCCTGCTCGGTAACACGCTGCGCCGGTCGGCGGCGGACCCGTCCCGGTTCGCGGTGGTCAGCGTCTGGGCGAGTATGGCCGAGTTCAACGTGTGGGAACAGGGGGCGGACCACCGCGGGACGACCTCACCGCTGCGTCCCCTGCAGGATCCGCAGCGCCCTCCAATGATCGACATCGAGGTCGCCGCGTACGGCCCGGACGGGCCCTTCGGCGACGATCCCCCGGACTGATCAGCGGGTCCTCCGGCTCCGCTACCCGGGGACAGGTAGCCGGGCTCCAGTGGCCGGGGACCGATCGCCGCCGCGGCTGTGCCGGGGGCAGCCCCACCGCCCGAACGGGCGGTGGGGCTGACGCACGTGGAGCACGAAGAACGTCTTCCGGATGATCTACGGATATCATGGTGGGCGTGGACGAGTCATCCCGCCGGCCCATCCACCATCCAGTCTCTCGACGCCAAGGCGATCATCCTATCGGAGCGTCGCTACGATCGTTTGACCCCGCCCTCTTTGACAGGGCGGGGTCGTTTCGCGACGACACCCTCTAGTTCGGCGGCGCCGGCTGCCAAGATCTCCTGGATCGCCCCCACCGGCTCCTCCGACGGGCTCAGGTCTCTCCGGCCGGTCAGGCCTGCCAGCATGGCCCGCTGTTCGAAGCGGGGCGGCCCGGTCGTCTGGTGTCCATCTTCGCCCGCTTCGACCAGGTGTCCGATGATGCCGCTGAGTGCCGGTTCTGCGCCGAGGTGTAGAAATGCGCGGTCTGCCCAGGACAGTCCCGGGGCGTACTCCTCGGCCGTGAAGGCGGTGGCGCGGGTGCCCCGGGCTCGGAATCGGGGGGGTTATGCCGGACTCATCCGCTCTTGATGTCCTGATCGGGCTCGCGTTGCTCTTTGCCGCGTTCAGCCTCGCAGTCTCCCGGATCAACGAGGCCGTGCTCGCTCTGTTCCGCTACCGGGGGCGCCAGCTGGAGGCCGAGCTGCGACGGCTGCTCGGCGGTGACCGGCCCGCCGAACCGTCCGATCCGGGGGCGGACCCGCCCGCGGATCGGACGGACCTCGTCGCCGAACTGTTAGACGGGCCGCTTCGGGCCATGCGTGCCACTGGCCGCGACACCTCCCTGCCGGCCATGGACGACCATCCGCCGGTTTCCGGTACCTGGGCCTCGGTGCGCCGCGCGCACACACTGCGGTTGCCGTCCTACCTGCCGTCCACCGCCTTCGCTCGGGCGCTGCTGGACCGGGTCGACCCGCCCGCCCGGGCCCTGCTGTCCCAGCTCCGCCCGGACACCCTGCCTGACCACGTCCCCGACGAGGCCAGGGCCGCGTACCGGCGGGCCTACGACGGTGCCCGGCATGCCCTCGGGGAGAGGTCCGCCCAGGCCCTGTACGACGCGATGCCTGTGGATCACCCCACCGGGCGGGTCGTGGCCGCCGCGCTCGTCGCCGCCACCAGGGCCGGAGCCGTGGGAACGATGGAGGACGGGCTCGCCGCGATGCCCCCCTCCCCGGCGAAGACCGCGATGACCACAGCGATAGTCCAGGCCGGCGGGGACCGCGAGAAGGTCGTCATCGAGCTGGCCCGGTGGTACGACGACGCGATGGATCGCCTGTCCGGGTGGTACAAGCGGCGCATCGCCGTCTTCCTGCTCGGCTACGCGGTCCTGCTGTCCGTCCTGTTCAACCTCGACGCGATCGGGCTCGCACGGGCGTTCTGGCAGGACGGCACCGTGCGGCAGGCGGCCGTGACCGCGGCCCAGGCCGAGGTGGGCTCATCCGGCGAGGCGGCCGGGAGCTCCGCCGGGAGTTTCGCCGGGGATCCCGCCTCCGGCACCCGCCTCACCTCCGACCAGCCCATGGTGGGGGACGCCACGGAACAGGTGATCAAGACGGTGCGCGAGGCCTCGGGGCTCGCCTTCCCGATCGGCTGGGTCCACAACTCCGCGGGCCGCGACGACCCACGGGAGGTTCCCGACTCCGTCGAGGGGTGGCTCCTGAAAATCGCCGGCATCGCGATCGCCTGCTTCGCGCTCACCGCCGGCGCCCCCTTCTGGTTCGACCTGCTCGGCAGACTGGTGAACATGCGCGCCACCGGCCCCAAACCCCGGGCCGCCAACGGATAGATCAGGGCCCTTCCGTCGGCGAGCCGGCTGGTGCTGGTGCTGGTGCTGGTGCTGGCACCGGCACCGGCACCGRCACCGGGTGGATGCCGAGCTGGTCGAGACGTCGCACCAGCGCCTCCAGGGTCGGCCGAGGATGCCGGTAGAACTCCGAGCCGCGGATCCGGAAGAACGTCCAGCCGAGCCGTTCCAGGATCCGCTGGCGGCGCAGATCCGCCTCCCACTGGTCGGGCCCGTGGAAACGGTCACCGTCGC
Organism: Frankia sp. KB5; assembly: GCF_002099325.1. Classification (NCBI taxonomy): domain Bacteria; kingdom Bacillati; phylum Actinomycetota; class Actinomycetes; order Frankiales; family Frankiaceae; genus Frankia; species Frankia sp. KB5. The sequence continues at coordinate 16,568 of NZ_MRUJ01000045.1, forward strand.
ATTCGACCGCGAGGCGGGGGCCGCGGCGCCCCACACCCCCGGCGGTGGCTCCTTCGGTGACGGCTTGCTCGGCGGTGGCTCGCGTGGTGGCGACCCCTTCGACGACCAGGTCGATCCGGTAGCGCCCGACCGGATGCTGGGGGCGCACCCGGTAGCCGCGGGCGAGGAGCTCGCGCAGGACGGCCCGTTCGAACTCGCTCTCGCAGCGATCGGCCAGATCCGCGTCGAGCCGTCCGGTCTGCCCGGCGTACATGTACTCGATCAGCTGGCGCCGCACATCGTCGTCGCGCAGCGTGGCCGGGTCGACGCTGTGGAACACCCACATCTGGTTGCGGGCGCGGCTCGCGGCCACGTTGACTCGTTGCTGGTCGCGGCGGCGGGTGGCGGCCGAGCGGTTGTCGTCCGCGACGACGGAGATGAAGATGACGTCCCGTTCGTCGCCCTGGAACTGGTACGGGTCGCCGACCCGCAGGTCGCGGCGGGAGAACTCGCGCTCCCCGAGCCGTTCGACTAGGGTGTGTTCGATGAGGCGGGGCTGGCCGGCGCCGAGCAGGGTGACCACGCCCATGCTCATCCCGTCGTAGGCCGGGTCGGCGCAGCAGGCGAGGACCCGCTCGACGAGGGCCTGCGCCTCCGCTGGGTTCGCGTCGCCGAAGCGGGTCTGCGACCGGGCGCCCCGGGGGACCCGGACGGGTCGCAGCGGCGCGCCGAGGGCGAGCTCCGGATCCTCCCGCAACGGCAGGATCTGCTGGTCGTAGAAGCGGTTGGAGAAGCCGATGATGTCGGGCAGGCAGCGGAAGTGCTCCTTGAGCACGATGGTGCGCGGGAAGACCCGGGCCGCGGTGTCGTAGAGACTCGCCTCCACGTCGAGCAGCGAACGCTGGGCGACGTCGGGCAGGTGCGCGTCGATCAGGGCATGAACCTTGGCCCGTTCGATGCCGACGGCCTCCGGACTCGTCTGGGCGTCGTCGCCGACGACGACAGCCTTGCGGGCCAGGCTCAGCACGCCGAGGGCCAGCAGGTCGCACTGGCTGGACTCGTCCACGATGACCACGTCGAACAGGTCGTCGGCGCCCGGGTCGAAGCTCTCCATCACCCGGTGCGTCGGCATGATCCACACCGGCACGGCGCCCATCGCCGCCCGCATGTGGGCCCGGGCCTCGGCGCGCCACCGCGGGGCGTACTTCCCGGTGCCCTTCCCGATCCGGTCGAGTGCCTGTACCCAGCCGGTCAGCGCCCGGCGCTGGGAGTCGCCGAGCCGGATCGCCAGGCCCAGCCGGGCGGAGCGACGCGCAGTCTCCAGCACCAGGGCGCGCACGTGCCGCGAGGCGTCGGCGAGCTGACGGCCGAGCGTGGTGAGGTCGCCGTCGGAGTGCAGGTCGTCGAGCCAGGTCTGGGCCTGGCGCCAGCGCCACGCCTCGCTGGCCCGCACCGCCTCGCCGCAGCTCGACGGGTCACCCTGTCCGGTGAGGATGGCGTCGGTCCACAGCGGCGCGACCGCGCGCAGCCGGGCCGCCAGCCGGTCCCGGCGTTCCACGCCGGGGCGCAGCGCCGCCAGCCGGGCGCTCTCGTCGAGCAGCGCCGTCCATGTCGCCAGGTCCCGCCTGGTCAGCGCCTCGTGCAGGTCGGCCCACACCCGGCCGGCCCGCGGGCTACGGCCTCCCTCGGCGAGCGCCCGTTCTACCTCGGCGAGCGCGCCGGCGATCTCCTTCTCGCGCCGTCGGCCGGTCGCCGTGGCAAGCAGGCCGGCGAGGTGGGAAAGCGTGTCCGGGTCGGAAGGCGTCGTCGTGACGGGATGGCCGGTGGGATGGCCGGCGGGATGGCCGGCGGGGAAGACAGCGCGCAGCCGGGCGGACAGCTCCGGTGCCGCCCGGCGTTCCCAGTCGACGGCGTCGGCGAGGCCGCCGGCGACCGCGTCGAGCCGGGTGAGGACGTCGGGTGCCGCGGGCTCGATGGCCTCACCGCCGAGGGCGGCGGCGATCGCGGCCTGACGGGCGGCGGCGGCTGCCAGCGTCTGACGGCGGCGCACCTCTGCCTCGACGATTGCCACGTCCTCCCCCGTGCGCGCGGCCAGCCCATCGACGCGCACCGCGTCGTGCAGGTCCCGCAGCTCCCGTCCGCCGAGGCGGGGGATCCCCCGGCCGGCGGCGAAGCGGCCCCGCAGGTCGGCGAGCAGCCTCAGCTGGACCCGCGGGTCACCGGCGGGCAGCTCGATGGAACGGCCGAAGGTGAGGGTGGTCAGACGGCGCAGCTCGGCGACCTCGGCGGCGAGGGCCGTGGCCTGGTCGGCCCAGAACCTGGCCTGCTCACCCGACGCCGCGCACTGCGCCCGGGCGGTGGTGAGCCAGCCGACCGACAGCCGGCGCAGCCGGTCGGCGGCGGCCCGGGTGTCCTCGACCAGGGCACGGACGCCGTCGGCACCGTCGGCACCGTCGACGTCGAGCGCGTCGAGCGCGTCGACGGACAGGCCGGCCTGTTCGAGGTCGGCGAGCCCGGCGCGGATCTCGTCGAGTTCGTCGTGCAGCCGGCCGAGGGCGACCGCGCCCGGCAGCGACGCGCCGTCCGGCAGGTCGCCCGGCAGATTGCCCGCGGCGGCCCGGGCGTCGGCGGGGGTGATCTCGCGCGCGGTCCGGTAGAGCTCGGCGAGCTCGGCCGGGCCGAGCGGAAGCGCGCGGGTGGGGTCGAGCCGGTCGGGAACGAACCCGAGCTCCTCCGCGCGCTCGGCCAGCCAGCTCGCCACCTCCGGCGCGCGTTCCCGCCCGTGCGGCAGCTCGAACTCCCGCGCCTCGCCGGCCAGCAGGTCGATCATCCGCAGTTCGAGGGCGCGGGCGGTGGCGCGGGCGGCGTCCAGCTCCTCGGCGAGGGCCTTCACGGCCGCGGTCTCCCGCGCCGGGTCGACCTCGCTGACCGCCCCGGAGATCTCCACGATGGCGGCGCGCAGTTCGTCGAGGTCGGCCCGGCTCGACCCGAGCACGGCGACGGTCAGGTCGCGCAGCTCCCGCGGGATCTTGTCGCGCAGCACCGCGAGGGCCTGTTCGTCCTGCGCGGTGACGAGCACCCGCTGCCCATGCGCCACGAGGTGGCAGATCATGTTCGCGATGGTGTGGCTCTTACCGGTGCCGGGCGGCCCTTGCACGGTGACTCCGCGGGCGCCCGCGAGCTGCCGGGCGATCCGCTCCTGGTCGGCGTTCGTCGGCAGCGGCATCAGCAGGCGTTCACCGAGCCCCGCGGGGGAGCCGTCGTGACCGCGCCGGCCACGGCCTCGATCGGCGTGGGCACCCTCGGGGAGGGTGCCGTCGGCCCGATCGTCCCCGCCGAGCGCGGCGGCGACGAGCCTGTCGTCGGCGACCACGGCGGCGATGGCCTCGGGGAGCAGGTCCCGTTCGGCGAGGGCGGTCCGCAGCTCCGCGTAGAACTGCGCCTGCAGGGCCGGCCGCGGCCGCACGTACACCGCCCAGGTGTCGACCAGGACGGGGCTCGGCCCCGGCGGGGGCACCGGACCGGTGGTCGCGCGGGCGTCCAGCCCGAGCGGCGCGAGGATCTGGCGGTGCAGCTCGGCCTGGGCCGGGGCGTCCCACGGATCGGCCGGCGCCGTCCGCAGCCGGTCGCGCAGGGCCGACATCTCGTCCAGACCGGGGAGGCCGAGGCCGTGCAGGGGCTCGGTCTCCAGGCTCACCGGACCGTCGGGATGCAGCCGGATGACCCCGGAGTCCGGATCGACCGTCAGCACCATGCGGGTGACGAGCAGCGGATGGATGATCGTCGCGTCGCCGACCCGCCAGCACAGCACCGAGTGCCCCCAGGCCAGCTCCACGGTCGCGGCCTCGCGCTGCAGCCGCAGGCGCAGGTCGAACAGGCGCTGGTAGAGGGCGCGCGCGTCGCGGGCGGCGCGTGCCTCGGGCGCCCACGGCCGCCACACCTGACGCACCCAGGCGTCGAGCAGTGCGACGGCGCCCGGCGGAGCGTCCCGCTCCTCGCCCGGGACACCGGGAGGCTCGCGCTCCCCGGTCTGCTCGACGGCCTCCGCGTCCAGGAGATGGGCGGGGATGGTGGGTGGGGCGTCCGGGCTCACCACCGTCCCGGCCAGGTAGCGGTCGAGCGGGGGTGGCCAGCTCGGCGCGGCCGGCTGGGGTACCCGGGCGACCTCCAGCCAGCTCTCCCGCTGCGTTGTCGGGCCGAGCCGGACCCCCGGATGGGACGGGACGTCAGCCGGAAGGAGCGGAGCGGGGACGTACTCGGCGAGCTGGCGACGGGGGGCACCGCGCCGTTCGGCGGCGAGCGCGGCCAGGTAGTCCAGGAGCCGAAGCGACCGGCCACGGACCTGATCACGAGCGGACATCGGGCTCCTCGGCTGGCGGGCTGGGTCAGGGCGCGGCGGCGCGACGCCACCTGCCGCCCGCGCCTTCGCCTGATCGACCTTACGACCTGTCTCCGACACAATCGCCGGCTTCCGGCCTGTCCCGCTCGGACCGCCGCTCGGACCGCCGCCCGGACCGCCGCCCGGACCGCCGCCCGGGGACGCGCGGCGCGGTTCCGTCCGTGGCCGCACCTACGCCGGACGAGGCGGCCGACGCCTGATCCACTACCGGGGACGCACGTGGGGTGGTGAACTGTCGGCGTGTCGATCCTGTCGTCTCCTGGACACGCATAGTGACCATCGGTACCGTCCGACGTCGTCTGGTCCGACGTCGTCCGGTCGGGCTGCGCCAAGTCGGGCTGCTGGGGGAGAACCACCATGGGATTGCGTTCCGGCGGTGCCGCCGTGCTCACGAGCATGCTGCTTGTGCTGGCCGCGGTTCCGGTCGCGGCTTCGCGCCCCGCGGACGGCCCGTCGCGTTCCGTGGCGGAAAGCTCGCGTTCCATCGACGAGGCGCCGGACCAGGTCTCGCTCCGTGCTGGTGATGGGGACCACGGCCGTGGTGGTGATGGAGACCCCGGAGCGTCCGCCGGCACGGGTGCGCCTCGGCCCCCCGCCCCGGACAGGACCGGGACGGGGGGCCGCGGGAACTCGCTTTCCTATACCGGTGGGCAGATCAGCGTCCTTGCCGTACTGGCGGTGCTGTTGCTCGGTGGGGGAGCCTTCTGGCGGCGCGCGCACCGGGCCGGGTTGTCCTGAGCGCGGTGACCTGCCGGCTGCCGGCCGGCGAATCTGGGGGACCTGAGCACAGTTTGCGGTCCCTGGACCGTGACGGGCTCCCCCAAATTCGGCCGCCGCGCGATGGTGGTCACTGCATGAGCTGACCGTCTACCGGACTTCGCGGCCGCCGACGTCGCGGGGCTTCCGGATCCGGATCTGGTCTGGCCTGGCCTGGTCTGGCCTGGGTTATCCGGCTCGGACGGTCTGCCCGCATCGCCTGCCCGCATCGCCCGGAGGTGTCCGCCCGGGACAGGTCGGGACGGGGTTGGCAGGTTGTTACGCCGGTTTCGCGCCTATGAAGCCATTGTTTCCGTCCGCAGGTTGCGGGTTATCCCGTCGACGGGGTCGTGGTGGGTGGTTTGGGTCGGTACTCTCGGGGTGGAGAAACCTAGGATGATCGGGGGTGTCCGTGCTCCTCTGGTCCAGGTAAGTATGAAGCGAAGTCACCGAGACTGATGTAGCGCCGATCGAGACGTGAGGGCCGGGTAACGGTGGGTGCACCAATACTGGTGGATAATGCCGATCTGGCGGTCAAGACCCTGGGGGTCTGCCGGATTGACTCCCCGCTCCTGCCGCTGCTGGGGGAGCGGCCGACGACGCAGCATTACATCGATGAGTCGGACAAGGTCCTCTACGACGACACCGCCCTGATGATCTCCTCGCGTGGTGTCGCGCTCGATGACCTGCCCGGATTCGAGCCGGCCGGGCCGCGCCGGAAGATCTACTTCGACCCGTCGAAGACCCGGGTGGGCATCGTCACCTGCGGTGGGCTCTGTCCCGGGTTGAACAACGTGATCCGCGGTCTGGTGCTGGAGCTGACCTCGCACTACCGGGTTCGGCGGATCTTCGGATTCCGCAACGGGTACCAGGGCTTCATCGCCCGCTACGGCCACGACGTCGTCGATCTCACCCCGGAGAGCGTCGCCAACATCGACGAGGACGGCGGGACGATCCTCGGCAGTTCCCGCGGCCAGCAGGATCCCGCCGAGATCGTCGACTGCCTCTCCCGGATGAACATCAACATCCTGTTCGTCATCGGCGGTGACGGCACCCTGCGCGGGGCCGGGCAGATCGCCCGGGAGGCCGAGACGCGCGGGGAGAAGATCGCCGTGGTCGGCATCCCGAAGACGATCGACAATGACATCCCCTACATCGACCAGAGCTTCGGCTTCCAGACGGCCTTCGGCAAGGCCGCGGAGTCCATCCGGGTCGCGCACGCCGAGGCGACGTCCGCGCCCGGCGGGCTCGGCGTGGTCCGGCTCATGGGCCGCCACTCGGGATTCATCGCCTGCTACGCGACGCTGGCGAAGAGTAACGCGGACGTGGTGCTCATCCCGGAGTTGCCGTTCAAGCTGGAGGGCGACGGCGGTCTGCTGAACTACGTGCGTCGCCGGGTGGCCGAGCGCGGCCACGCCGTCGTCGTCGTCGCCGAGGGTGCCGGCCAGGAGCTTGTCGTCGGCCAGCCGGAGAGCACCGACGCGTCCGGGAACCGCAAGCTGCACGACATCGGCCCGGAGCTCTCCCGCCGGATCAAGGAGTACTTCGACGCCGAGGGCATCGAGCTCAACCTGAAGTACATCGATCCCAGCTACGTGATCCGCAGCGTGCCGGCGAACCCGTACGACAGCGTCTACACGATCCGGCTCGCCCACGCGGCCGTGCACGCCGCGATGTCCGGCCGCACGGAGATGGTCGTCGGCCGCTGGCGGCGGCGGTTCATCCACATCCCGATCCCGCTCGCGATCAGCCAGCGCAACCAGGTCGACCCGGCCGGCGATCTGTGGATGTCCGTCCTCGAAGCGACCGGCCAGCCCCCCCGCTTCGAATAGCCGAGTAGCCAGCCCCCTCTCTTGCCTTTCCAGAGGGATAAAAGGGACGTCGAAGCCTCTGGATAGGCAAGATTCCCGGTGTGGCCGTGCGTGTCCACAAGGACGAATCGGGCTCGGGGCCTCTGGACAGACACCCACCGGAACAGCCCACGGTGTGCCGCGATCAGGTCGGGCCGGGTCAGGCGGCGGATCCACCAGAAGCAGAAGCCGGTCCGTCATGCCGGACGACGGGCGCCGATCACCGTAGGGTACGACGACAGACGCACCCGGCCCGCCGCGCCCGACCTGGATGTGCTGGCCGGACACTGTTCGGACCTGGTGGGTAGGAGGGCAGGGAGTACGTGGAGGTCTTCGAGACTCATCGGAGCCTGATCGAGGACTATGCGGCCTTCACCGACTCCCTCGTCGAGGTTCGCGACGAGAAGATCAAAGATTATCTCGAGCGGGAGCGGGCGGCGAAGGTCCGCTGGCCTGACCCGTGGATCTCGCTCAACCCTGCGTTCGCCTCCGGCGGCACGGTCGACGAACTGGTCGGCACAGGTCTGCTGCACCCCGACTGCGGCAGATTCTTCCGGGTCAAGAGGGATTCCGGCGATCCCGGCGGGCGGTCGCTGACGCTGTATCGGCACCAACGGGAAGCCATCG